>JAGREA010000344.1 GCA_020446745.1 Rhodobacterales bacterium
AAACGGCGGCGCGCCAGGGCGTGCCGCCCCAGGGGATGTAAGGAAAAACGGCGGCGCGCCAAAGCGTGCCGCCGTTATCCCGCGCATTCGGCCGGTCAGGTGTCCGGTTCCCGGGCCGGGCCGAAACCGCGTGGCGCCCACCGCCGTCGATTCGCAGTGTGGAGGCGTTGAAGACGGTGGACATATTCTTTTAGGCAAATTTCATTCCACTTTTATAATACATTGATTTAATGCGATTTTTTCTTTAGGCAGCCGAGGATCTGTCAAGCAGACCGACAGTGGTCGAACGATTCCGGCCATCGCCGGCCACGGACCGGCCTGGGAAGGGCCGGTGGGCTCTGGCATGATGACTGCCGATGGATCCTGGGAAACCCGCATGATGACCCTGCGCACCACCGGTCTGCTGCTGGCCCTGGCCCTGGTGGCGGGCTGCGAGACCACCAGCTACCTGGACGTGGCCCAGGCCTTCGTGGGCGGGCCGTCCGACCGCCTTCTGGCCGACCCGGCCTGGGGCCCGCCCCACCGCCGGGCGACCCTGAGCGACGGCCGCGAGGTCTGGCACTACGAGAAGTCCGGCAGCTACACCGTCACCCTGCCCCGCACCTCGCGCGTGGTGGTGGGCAACACCACCGCCTACGGCACCACGGACGTGGCCGAAACCCGCGCCTGGTCCTGCGGCGTCAGCTTCATCGTCGATGGCGGATGGGTGCGGGAGGCCCGGTCGGCCGGTGACGGCCCCTGCCGCTGAGGCGTGCTCAGCCCTCGGTGGCGTTTTCCCGGTTCAGGGGGAAGTCCACCACCCGGTTGATGGACCGGCGGTCGTACAGGAAGTGGGTCTTGATGGGCCGCGGGAACCCCTTGGCGAAAATCTCGCTGTGGGGGTCGAAGCGGAAGCCCTGGTCGATGTTGCGCAGGCGCACGATGTTGGAGCACAGCACCTTGCCCGGCTGGCTGGCGTCGCACAGGCGGGCCGACAGGTTGATGCTGGTGCCGTAGGCGTCGATCTCGTCCTCGATCACCTCGCCCACGTTCAGGCCCATGCGCACCGTGATGGGCAGCAGGGGAAAGCGCTTGTTGTGCATCTCGAACAGGTTGCGGGCGAACAGCGAGGCCTTGAGGGCCCGCGTGGTGGTGGGGAACAGGGACAGCACCCCGTCACCGGTGAACTTGATGATCTTGCCGTCGAACCGGCTGATGGTGACCTTCGAGATCTCGAAGTATTCCTGCATCAGCTCGTGGGCCGCCGTGTCGCCCAGTTCGTGAAACATGGTGCACGAGCCCACGAAGTCGGAATAGAGGATGCTCTGTTCCGTGTCCGAGGTGGAGGCCAGGTGGTTGTCGGACAGGGTCCGCGACGCCGCCAGCATCTGGGCCAGCTTGTCGCCGCGTGAATCCACGCCCCGCAGGTATTCGCGGATGGCCCCGCGGATCTGTTCCTGCAGTTCCTTGCGCGACAGCGATGTGTAGATGTCCTGCGGCGGCGCGGCCGGGTCGGCGCTGCCCTCCCGCATGGGTGCACGACAAATCCGATCCAAGAGTCCCGCTCCTTGTCAAAAGTTGGGGATGGCGGCCGGTCGTCCTACCTCTGGGTTCGCGGCAAAGCATACGTACGTACTCCTACGGTAGCAAGCGGGATTCCGCCGCCGCCGAAGGCCCGCCGGGGGCCCCTGGGGATCACGCATTTCATCAATTGCAATCGATAATTAACAGAAATCGAATGGATTTTCCGGCGCCGTCGGCCTGAAACCCGATTTTCGGGCGCCGAAGGATTTTTCGCCCGCCCCCGGCGCCGCGCGCGCTGTAAGCGGTTTCGCGGCGGCGGAAGCCGCGCGATTCGTCCGATTCCGGTCCATGAAGGGGGAATCCGGTGCCCTGTCAGCGTGCCAGGTCCGCGTGGTGCGGAAATGGCGACCCCTACGGGATTCGAACCCGTGTTGCCGGCGTGAAAGGCCGGTGTCCTAGGCCTCTAGACGAAGGGGTCCTGGGCGCCGAAGGCCGCCTTAGTATCGTTCCCCGCGCGTAAAATCAAGCCCTTCGGCGGGGCCGCGGCGGAAATTCGGCCGGCGGCCCCGGAACCGGCCGGAACGCCTACCCGGAAGAGTGTTTCACTTCGCGGCCGGCGTTCCCTACAATCCCCCCATCGGCCCGCCGGCCCGTGGAGCGGTTCAAGGGAGGCCCCCTCCACGCCCGGCGGCTTGAGCATGCGCCTCTCACTCATCGCGCGGACCCAGGGGCCGCGCCCATCCGGAGGATCCTTCATGTTGCAGGGGAAAGTCTTGGTCGCCCAGGGGGGCGGACCGACGGCGGTCATCAACCAGTCCATGGTCGGGGTGGCCCTTGAATCACGCAAGTTCGCGGGCGTCCAGCACGTCTACGGCGCCATGCACGGCGTCAGCGGCATCGTCAACGAGGAGTTCCTGGACCTGAGCCAGGAGTCCACCGCCAACCTGGAGCGGGTGGCGAACACGCCCTGCTCGGCCCTGGGTTCGACCCGCGACAAGCCCGACGTGGCCTACTGCCACGAGATCTTCAAGGTGCTGCAGGCCCACGAGATCGGCACCTTCTTCTACATCGGCGGCAACGACAGCTCCGACACGCTGCGCATCCTGGGCGAGGAAGCGGCCAAGACCGGCTATCCCCTGCGCTGCGTGCACGTGCCCAAGACCATCGACAACGACCTGACGGTCAACGACCACACCCCCGGTTTCGGTTCGGCCGCCCGCTTCGTGGCCAGCGCCTTCGCCGGCGTGAACCAGGACAACCGGGCCCTGCCCGGCGTGTACGTGGGCGTGATCATGGGCCGCCACGCCGGCTTCCTGACCGCCGCGTCGGTCATGGGCCGGGTGTTCGACAGCGACGGCCCGCACCTGGTGTACCTGCCCGAGCGCACCTTCGACCCCGACAAGTTCGTGGCCGACGTGAAGGGCGTTTACGACAAGTACGGCCGGTGCATCGTCGCCGTGTCCGAGGGCATCCACGATTCCAGCGGCCAGCCCATGGTGACCAAGCTGGCCGAGAAGGTGGAACACGACGCCCACGGCAACGTGCAGCTTTCCGGCACCGGCGCCCTGGCCGACCTGCTGACCGACACGGTGAAGACCAAGAGCGACATCAAGCGCGTGCGCGGCGACACCTTCGGCTACCTGCAGCGCTCGTTCCTGGGCTGCGTGTCCGACACCGACGCCCGCGAGGCCCGCGAGGTGGGCGAGAAGGCGGTGCAGTTCGCCGCCCATTCGTCGCGCAGCACGGGCACGGTGACCATCCACCGCACCGGCAACTACTTCATCGAGTACAAGCTGAGCGAGCTGGCCGACGTGGCCGGCAAGACCAAGGTGATGGCCGACGAGTTCATCAACGACGCGGGCAACAACGTGACCGGCCAGTTCGTGCGCTACTGCCGGCCGCTGATCGGCACCAGCATGCCCGACATCGCCCGCCTGAACCCGGACAACAGCGTGGCCAAGGTTCTGGGCTGAGCGTTCCGTCCTCGGGGAGTTTTCCCTGTCCGCCGCCCGCGCCACCCTGGCGCGGGCGGTTTTTCTTGGCATCCCTCTCCCTCCAGGGCGAGGGAAAGTGGGCCTCACCACACGGGCGCGGCGTCGTCGATCATCACCTGGACCGACGTGCGGCCCTGCCAATTGTTGAGCCGCAGCTTGCCGGCCACGTGGAACGGCGCGCCGTCGTGGCGCAGCAGGGCCGGGCCCAGGTCGCCGTCCATGCAGCGGAAGGCGATGCCATCCACCCGGCCGCCGGAATCGTCGGCCAGGGTGCAGCGCAGGTGGTTCTGGTCCTTGCCCACGGGCGCCGCGTGGGTCAAACGCACGCCCTTCAGCACGAACCGGGGTTCCGGGTTGCCGGCGCCGAAGGGCCCGGCCTGGGCCAGGGTGCGCACCAGGTCCTCGGTGGCGCCGCGGGGCGCCACGCCGCCGTCCAGGTACAGGCGCGGCACCAGGTCCGTACCCTCGGCCGCCGTCCGCAGGCGATCGGCCAGGAAGTCGCGCACCGCCGGCAGGCGGTCGCGGGCCACGGTGAAGCCGGCCGCCATGGCGTGCCCGCCCCCCTTTTCCAGCAGCCCCGCCTGGCGCGCCGCGATGACCGCCGCCCCCAGGTCCACCCCCGACACCGAACGGCCGGAAGCCTGGCCCCGGTCGCCGTCCAGGGCGACCACGCAGGCCGGCCGGTTGAAGCGGTCCTTCAGGCGGCTGGCCACGATGCCCACCACCCCCGGGTGCCAGCCCTCGCCGGCCACCAGCACCAGGGGGCCGGCGTCG
>JAGREA010000345.1 GCA_020446745.1 Rhodobacterales bacterium
GGCCAGGGCCAGGAGCAGCAGGGGCGCGGCGCGGCTCATTGCAGCAGCTCCAGGTCCTTCAGGCGCTTGCCGGCGGTCAGGCCCACGGTGGGGGCCGGGTCGTTGCCGTCGCGGATGGCCCGCAGCACCTCGCGGTCGGTCAGCTTGGTCACGGCCAAGGAGCGGATCACCGGCTCCGGATCGGTGCGGGCCAGGCGGGCCAGCAGGGCTTGGTCGGTCAGCCGTTCGACGGCCATCCGCCGCACCCGCACGTCCGGGTCCTGGGCGGCCGCCTGAACGGCGGCCTGGCCCGGCGCGGAGGCCGCCGCCGCCGCCCGCAGCAGGACCGTCGACCCGGACATGGCCAGGGCGTCGCGGCGCGGGCCGGGCAGGGTGCGGTTCAGGGCCTCGGCCAGGGGGGTGACGAACCGGGTGCGGTCCACCTTGGCCTGCAGGGGCGGCGTCTTGGCCACCACGCCGAAGCGGCCGAAGCCGCCCAGGCGGTTGAAGGGGGGATCGAAGGTTTCCTTGGCCAGCACCTGGTCCGCCCCGTCGACCAGCGACACGGTCAGGGCCTCGCCGTTGATGGGCACGTACTTTCCCCCGCCCACGCCGTAGTTGCGGTACACATAGGCGCCGCGGAGGCCGATCCGCAACGGGGTGCCGCCGCCCGCCGCCTCCACCAGGGCCCCGCGCAGCTCGGCGATGGCGCCCTGGTTGTCCTGCTTGGCGGCCAGGCGGCGCAGCAGCGCCGCGTCGCGCAGGTTGGCGGTGGCCACGATGCGTTCCCACAGGGTCGGACCGCCGGTGGCCGAGCGGGCCAGCAGGGCCGGGTCGGTGGCGTTCTCCAGGGCCGCGGCGCGCACCGCCGCATGGGCTTCCTTCGTCACCACGACCCGCCGGTGTTCCGGCCGGGTCAGGCGCCGGGCGGCGGCGGCCCGGATGCCGCCCCGGGACGCCGGGGCGTGGTCCCAACTGGGGTAGTAGGTGGCACCCTCGCGGGCCACGTGGAAGATCCATTCGGGGTCGGTCAGCCCGTCCAGGGCGGCGCGGCGGACCTCGTGCTCGTTGGCCGTGGCGGCCACCTGGGCCAGCAAGGGCTGGTCGGTCATCCGCCTGGTGACCGCGATCCGGCTTTGCTTGCCCAAGGTCTTGTCCATGGCCAGGTCGCGCAGCATGGCCTGGTCCGTCATGCCCTTGATGGCCGCCGAGCGCACCTGTCCGTCCTTGCTGGCCAGGAACATCTGTTTCAGCGTCGCGTTGTCCGACGTGCCCTGGACCTCTTTCAGGCGGGCCTGCTTCAACTGGTGCTCGCGGATCCCCATGGCCTCGTGGCGGCGCGCCAGGTTGGGGTGCTCGGCGGCAATGCGGGCCAGGGCCTCGGGCTGGTTGATGTAGCCCATGGCGTGGCTGTTGACCAGGCCCTGGGGCCGCTCGACCACATAGCGCGCCAGCAGGTTCTGGTCCTTGATGGTCTTGATGGCGTGAAGGCCGCAGGGGAAGGCCCCCACGCCGCGCATGAGCATGGCGAACAGGGCCGGTTCGGCGGTCACGTAGGTACAGTACTTTCCGGTGGCCTTGGTCAGGCCGGGGTCGGCCAGCACCCGGTCGATCTGCGCCGGGTCCGTCATGCGCTGCAGGGCCCCGACCAGGGGCTCGCGCGCCACCACCCGCTTGGCCAGCAGGAAGTCGGCCAGGGCGGCGTCAGTGGGGAAGGTGGACAGGTCCAGGGGCGGCGTCGGCGGGGGCGGCGGTTTCCGGGGTGATCCGCAGGCGGCCAGGGCCAGGACGGCAACGGCCATCGGCGCCAAACGGCGCACGATCCTCAGGCGCGCGACCCCGGTGGTCACCCTTGTTCCTCCCGCCAATGTCCCCTTGGGCCGGTTGTTCCGGCCTTGCGGAGGGCATCATACCACCGGTGGGCGGAGGCCGGAACCGCATGACCGCAATCGTTGTGCACATGTCACAGAATGGCGCGGACGCGGGCCTTCAGGGCCGGCAGGACGTCGGCCTCGAACCAGGGATGGCGGGCCATCCAGGCGATGTTGCGGGGGCTGGGGTGGGGCAGGGGCAGCGTGTCGGGCCAGTGGTTACGCCAGTTCCCCACCACCTGGGCCACCGATTGCCGGGCCGTATCGGGCAGGTGCCAGTCCAGGGCGTAGCGGCCGATGGCCAGGGTCAGCTCCAGGCGGGGCAGGGCGTCCAGCAGGCGGGCCCGCCAGGCCGGCGCGCATTCGGGGCGCGGCGGCAGGTCGCCCCCCTTGCGGCCGTTCCTGCCCTCGGCCGTGCCGGGGAAGCAGAAGCCCATGGGGATGATGGCAAAGGCGGCGGGGTCGTAGAAGGTGTCGCGGTCCACGCCCAGCCAGGCCCGCAGGCGGTCGCCGGACACGTCGTCGAACGGCCGTCCGGCGGCGTGGGCCTTGTGGCCCGGGGCCTGGCCGGCGATCAGCACCCGGGCCCGGGCATCGGCCTGCAGGATGGGTTTGGGCCCCAGGGGCAGGCCGGGGCACAGGGTGCAGGCGCGCACGTCCCGCAGCAGGGCGTCCAGGGGTTCGGGCACGGAGCGGGGGGTATGGGGCATGCGTCAGGATAGCGGGGCCCACGCCGGGAAGGCACCCCCGGCGTGGGCGGAACCAGGGCAGGGTCAGTTCAGGATCGGGTAGAACTTGGTGAACACCATGTCCTTGGTGGCGTTGGCCGTGTGGCAGCTGGCGCAGGCGTCGGCCGGGCCCGCGGCGGCCTTGGCGGCATAGGGCGGGGCGTGGTGCCCGAAGTTGAAGAAGCCCCAGCCGTTGGTGTCGGCGAACCGGGCCGAGTCCTTGACCATCATGTCGATGCCGTTGAAGGACTTGGCGAAGAAGCCCCGGCCCGAGGCCTCGTCCCGCGAGCCGTCCGGATAGTCCCCCGGATGCAGCAGGACCAGTTCCTTGACGATGGTCGTCCCTTCGGGAAACCGGCCCGTCTTCCTGTAGGTCTCGAAGGCCTTGGGTTCCACGTACACGTGGTGGAACTCGGGGAAGCCGGCCTTGCCGGCGTTCAGGCCGAGGGGGGTCAGGGGCGCGCCCACGAACACCCACTGGCGGAAGTTCTCGGGGATGGTGGTCTCGCCGGCGCCGTTGAAGGTGGCGCCCATGGTTTGGCCCATCTCGGCCGTGGCCGGCAGGGTCTGGCCGGCGGCGGCGATGGCGGCGGCCACGGCCAGGACGGCAAGTCGATGCATTGGGTTCTCCTTTCCAGGGTTGAGCGGTCGCGGACGGCCCCGGCCCGGGAGAGAGAGGGGGGCGTGGGATCCGGCGCCGTCCGCGACCATCGGGTCGTCTGGAGCGGATTTGGCAAACCCTGGACGAATGATCAATTGGCTTGGGAAATTACGGGGTGCGGTGCAAAGCGTTCGGGACGATCTGCATCAATGGGCCATGTTTTGGCGGTATGTGGTGGGCGATTGGCCGAACTTTCCGGCGAAGGCGCGGGTGAACGCGGCGGGCGACTTGTAGCCCACCTGTCCGGCGATCCGCTGGATGCTGGCCCGCCCGTCGGCCAGCAGGGCCAGGGCCTTCTGCAGGCGCCAGTCGGCCAGGTAGGCCATGGGCCCCGTGCCCAGCAGGATGCTGAATCGTTCGGCGAAGCGGCTGCGCGACATGCCCACCTCGGCGGCCAGGCGGTCCACGGTCCAGGCCCGCGCCGGTTCGGCGTGGATCAGTTGCAGGGCGCGGCCGACCTGGGGGTCGCGGAAGGCGTCCAGCACCGAACGCAGGCCCTCGGTGGCGCCGATGCCCACCCGCAGCAGCTCGATGAACACGATCTCCGACAGCCGGGTCACGGCGGCGGCCGAGCCGATCTCTTCGGTGAACACACGGCGGGTGACCAGGCGCATCATCTCGTCCAGCCAGGGCTCGCGGGCCCGGGCCGAGGCCGAGGTCAACAGGTGCTCGGGCAGGGCCCGCAGGATGGGGTGGTCGGCGTCGCTGCGGAAGGCGAAGTGGCCGCACACCATCTGGGTCGCCGCGTCGGGGTCGCCGTCGCCCACCACCAGCACGCCCTGGCCGTCGTAGCCCACCCGGTTCATCACCGTTTCCAGGGGCGGCACGGGGCGGCCGGGGGCGTCGGACAGCACGTGGGACCGGCCCTTGGGGATTAGCACCAGGTCGCCGGGCGACAGGGTGGTGGACACCCCGGACGGGAATGAGACATGGCACGTGCCCTGGACCACCAGGTGGAAGCGCGCCGCCTGGCCCAGTTCGGGCACGGTCACCCCCCAGGGGGGCGAGAAGTGGGTGCGGTAATAGAACGCGCCCTTGAACTTGAGCGTGTCCAGGATGTCGTTGAGGACGTCCACGGCGCCGGGGACGCCGGAATCAGATGGCGAACGAGGAGCCGCAGCCGCAGGTGGACGTGGCGTTGGGATTGCGCATGGAGAAATAGGCCCCCATGAGGTCCTCCACGAAGTCCAGCTCGGAGCCCTGGAGCAGGTCCAGCGATACCGTATCGACCACCACCTGGATGCCGTTGTGGTCGAAGATCACGTCGTCGTCGCCGGTCTGGTCGTCCAGGCTGAAACCGTACTGGAAGCCCGAGCAGCCGCCGCCGGAAACGGCGATGCGCAGCCGCATGTCGGGGTTGCCCTCCATCTCCTTCAGCACGCCGATGCGCCGGGCGGCGCTGTCGCTGATGGACAGTTGGGCGGTCTGGTCTGGCGTGGCGGTATCGGGCATGGGTCTCGTCCTGGGCTGGGGTGGCGTGCCGGGCATGGTAGCACGGCCTGTCTCCTATGTAATCCGGGGCTCGCCAATGTCAATCGCCCCGCCACCTTCCGCGCGCGGAAGGTCGCCTTCTCCGTTGCCTGGAAACGGCGGCGCTTGTAGTGTCCGCGCCATGAGCCCCTTTCCCGCCAGTCCCGCGCCCTACGCCTGCGATCCGGCCCACAGCCGGGGGCGCCTGCACGCCGAGCCGGAAAGCGCCACGCGCACCTGTTTCCAGCGCGACCGGGACCGCATCATCCATTCCGCCGCCTTCCGGCGCCTGGAATACAAGACCCAGGTGTTCGTCAACCACGAGGGCGACTTCTTCCGCACCCGCCTGACCCACAGCCTGGAGGTGGCGCAGATCGCCCGTTCCGTGTGCCGGGTGCTGGGCCTGAACGACGACATCGCCGAGGCCCTGGCCCTGGCCCACGACCTGGGCCACCCGCCCTTCGGCCACGCCGGCGAGGATGCCCTGAAGGAGATGATGGCCGACTTCGGGGGCTTCGACCACAACGCCCAGAGCCTGCGCGTGGTGACCAAGCTGGAGGCCCGCTATGCCGAATTCGACGGCCTGAACCTGACCTGGGAGGTGCTGGAAGGGGTGGTCAAGCACAACGGCCCGCTGCTGGGCCCGGGCACCACCGTGGCCGACCTGCCGCGCGCCATCCAGGACTTCCACACCCCGGCCTTCGACCTGGAACTGGACACCTACGCCGGGGCCGAGGCCCAGGTGGCGGCCCTGGCCGACGACGTGGCCTACAACAACCACGACATCGACGACGGCCTGCGGGCCGGCCTGTTCACCATCGCCGACCTGGCCGACGTGCCCCTGGTGGGGCCCATGTTCGCCCAGGTGCGCCGGACCTATCCGGACCTGGACGACTCGCGCCTGATCCACGAGGCCGTGCGCCGCCTGATCGGCGCCATGGTGGAGGACCTGCTGGCCGAGACCCGGAACCGGCTGGCCGATGCCGGCGCCCGCTCGGCCGACGACCTGCGTCGCCTGGGCGCCCCCGTGGCGGCGTTCTCGGACGCCATGCAGGCCCACGACAAGGCCCTGAAGGCGTTCCTGTTCGAACACATGTACCGCCACTACAAGCTGAACCGCATGACCAGCAAGGCCCGCCGGCTGGTCCGCGACCTGTTCCACCTGCTGATCGCGGAACCGGAATGCCTGCCCACGGACTGGCGGGCCGCCGCCAACGGCCCCGGCACCCGCGAGACCGCGCAACTGATCGCCGACTACATCGCCGGCATGACCGACCGGGCGGCCCAGGACGAGCACCGCCTGCTGTTCGATCTACAGGCCAGGATATCATGAACCTATTTCTTTACTTCAAGAACGAACTTACGGATATCGTTAAGGAACTTGTCCAGGACGAGTTGCTGCCCGAAGGCCTGGACCTGTCGCGCGTGAGCGTCGAGCCGCCGCGCGACGCCAGCCACGGCGACGTGGCCACCAACGCCGCCATGGTGCTGGCCAAGGCCACGGCCATGAAGCCCCGCGACCTGGCGACCCTGCTGGCCGAACGGTTCATGGGCCTGGAGGACGTGCGCGAGGTGGAGATCGCCGGCCCCGGCTTCATCAACCTGCGCATCGCCGACGGCTTCTGGCACCACCGCCTGCGGGAAGTGCTGCGGGCCGGGCCGGCCTATGGCGATTCCATCATGGGGGCGGGGGCCAAGGTGAACGTGGAATACGTGTCGGCCAACCCCACGGGGCCCATGCACGTGGGCCACGGGCGCGGCGCCGTGGTGGGCGACGCCCTGGCGGCGCTGCTGGACAAGGCCGGCTACGACGTGACGCGGGAATACTACATCAACGACGCCGGGGCGCAGATCGATGCCCTGGCCCGGTCCCTGCACCTGCGCTACCGCGAAGCCCTGGGCGAGACCATCGGCGACTTCCCCGAAGGCCTGTACCCCGGCGACTACCTGATCGCCCCGGCCAAGGCCCTGGCCGGCGAGATCGGCTACTCAGCCTTGAATGCCGTCGAGTCGGCGTGGATCGAGGAATTCCGGGTCCGCGCCATCGACGCCATGATGGCCCTGATCCGCGACGACCTGGCGGCCCTGGGGGTGACCTTCGACGTGTTCTCGTCGGAACGCGCCCTGGTGCGGAACGGCGGCGTGGAATCGGCCCTGGACGACCTGCGCCACCGGGGGCTGATCTACGAGGGCGTGCTGGAGCCGCCCAAGGGCAAGACCCCCGACGACTGGGAACCCCGCGAGCAGACCCTGTTCCGGGCCACCGATTTCGGCGACGACGTGGACCGCCCGGTGCGCAAGAGCGACGGCACCTGGACCTATTTCGCCACCGACATGGCCTACCACCTGGACAAGTACCGGCGCGGCTTCGCCACCATGATCGACGTATGGGGCGCCGACCACGGCGGTTACGTGAAGCGCATGAAGGCGGCGGTGAAGGCCCTGACGGAAGAGGGCGGGGCGCTGGACGTGAAGCTGTGCCAGATGGTCAACCTGCTGGACGACGGCCAGCCGGTGAAGATGTCCAAGCGGGCCGGCACCTTCGTCACCCTTCGCGACCTGGTGGACCGGGTGGGCAAGGACGTGGTGCGCTTCATCATGCTGACCCGCAAGAACGACGCCCACCTGGACTTCGACCTGGCCCGGGTGACCGAGCAGTCCCGCGACAACCCGGTGTTCTACGTGCAGTACGCCCACGCGCGGATTCGCTCGGTGCTGCGCCTGGCGGCCGACGAATGGCCGGACCGGGACCTGTCGGCCCGGGCCCTGGCCGACGCGGACGTGTCATGCTTGACCGACGAGGCCGAGCTTGCTCTGATCAAGTGCATGGCCGCCTGGCCCCGCCTGGTGGAAAGCGCGGCCGAGGCCCACGAGCCGCACCGGGTGGCCTACTACCTGGACGAGCTGGCGACCCTGTTCCACGCCCTGTGGACCAAGGGCAAGGAGGACACCACGCTGCGCTTCATCCTGCCCGAGGACGAACGGACCACCCTGGCCCGCATGGCCCTGATCCAGGGCGTGGCGGCGGTCATCGCCTCGGGCCTGGGCGTGTTCGGCGTGACACCGGTGGAGGAACTGCGCTGATGGCCAAGTCGCCGGCCCCCCAGGACCCGGTGGACGGCACCGACGAACCGGCCGGCCTGGCGCCCGAGCTGGAAGACTTCGTGGCGGCCGAGAAGGTCCAGGGGCGCACCATCGCCATCATGGTGCTGATCGCCATCGTGCTGGTGGGGGCGGCTGGCGGCGCCTGGTTCGTGTTCGGCGAAAAGCTGCTGCGCGACCCGGTGCAGGACATCCCCGTGGTGCGGGCCGACCCCAGGCCCTACAAGGTGCTGCCGGAACACCCGGGCGGCATGCAGATCCCCGACCGCGACAAGCTGGTCTACGAACGCCTGCAAACGGCCGAGGACGGGGCCGAAAGCGCCGCGCCGAAGGTGGAACAGCTTCTGCCCCCGGCCGAAAAGCCCAAGGCCCTGCCCGAGGCGCCGCCGCAACCGGAACAGGCCGCCGAACCGCCCGCCACCGAACCGCCCACCACCGAACCGCCCACCATCCAACCGCCCGCCACGGAATCCGCCGTCGCC
>JAGREA010000346.1 GCA_020446745.1 Rhodobacterales bacterium
CCCCCGGCCATGGTGCCGGCCCCGGCCGCGCCCGTGCGCCTGCCGGTGTTCGGCGAGGCCAACATCGCCCTGCCGCCGGGCGGCAGCGTGGCCCGCATGACGGCCGAGGGCGACCGCCTGTTCCTGCACATCGACGATCCGGCCGGCGGCGGCCGCGTGGTGGTGGTGGACCTGACCGACGGGCGCACCCTGGGCACCCTTTACCTGCGGCCATGATCCGCATTCCCCGCCCGCTGCTGAAGCAGGTGGTGGACGCCGCCGAGGCCGCCTATCCGGCCGAATGCTGCGGCCTGCTGGCCGGGCGCGATGCCGGGGCCGGCACCATCGCCGTCACCCGGGTGGTGCCCAGCCTCAACCTGGCCCCGCCGGCCGGCGGCGGCGACGGCCCGCCCATCGACCGGTTCGAGGTGGACCCCCAGGTGCGGTTCGACCTGATGCAGGCGCTCGACGGCACCGGCGAGCGCATCGTCGGCCACTACCATTCCCACCCCGACCATCCGGCCCAGCCCTCGGAAACGGACCTGGCCATGGCCTTCGAGCCCGACCTGGCGTGGCTGATCGTCGCCGTGGCGGGCGGCCAGGCCATCCACGTGACGGCCCACGCCGTGGATGCCGAACGCCGCCAGTTCCACCCCCTGCCCCTGGTGACCGACGACTGGCGGCCCTATCCCGTGCGCCCCGATTCTGCCAAGGACTCAACCGCATGAACTTCGCTTCCGACAACGCCCAGCCCGCCTGCCCGGAAATCCGCGCCGCCGTCGAGGCGGCAGCCGAGGGCCCGGCCATGCCCTACGGCAACGACCCGTGGACGGAACGGGCCGTGGCGGCGGTGCGCGATACCTTCGCCGCGCCCCATGCCGAGGTGCGCCTGGTGGCCACGGGCACGGCGGCCAACGCCCTGGGCCTGTCGCTGCTGACGCCGCCCTACGGCGCCGTCTACTGCCACCCGGAAGCCCACGTGTACGAGGACGAATGCGCGGCGCCGGAATTCTTCACCGGCGGGGCCAAGCTGATTCCCCTGCCGGACCGGGCCGGCAAGGTGGCGGCCGACGACCTGGCGGCCCTGCTGGCCGTGCCCCAGCGGGGCGTGCACCACGCCCCCCACGCGGCACTGACCCTCACCCAGGCCACGGAATACGGGCTGGTCTACGGGGTGGACGAGGTGGCGACCCTGGCCGGCCTCTGCCACGACCACGGCCTGGCCGTGCACATGGACGGCGCGCGCTTCGCCAACGCCGTGGCGGCCCTGGGCTGCGCGCCGGCCGACATCACCTGGCGGGCCGGGGTGGACGTTCTTTCGCTGGGGGCCAGCAAGAACGGCGCCTGGGCCTGCGAGGCGGTGGTGGTGTTCGACCCCACCAAGGCCCCGGGCCTGGAGCACCGGCGCAAGCGGGCCGGGCACCTGCTGTCGAAGGGCCGGTTCCTGGGGGCGCAGATGGCGGCCTATCTGGAAGACGGCCTGTGGCTGCGCAACGCGGCCCACGCCAACGCCATGGCGGCCCGCCTGTCGGCCGGGCTGGCGGCCTTGCCGGGGGCGTCGCTGGTCCATCCGACCCAGGCCAACGAGGTGTTCATCGACCTGCCGGCGCCGGTGGTGGACGGGCTGGAGGCCCGGGGCTTCGTGTTCTACCGCTGGCACGGCCCGGGCACCACGCTGCTGCGCCTGGTGGCCTCCCACGGCACCCTGGAAACGGATGTGGCCGCCTTCCTGGACGCGGCCCGGGCGCTGGCGTGAGGGGCCATAAATCCCGCTTGATCGCCGGGGCGCCCATGGGTATGGTGGCGCCCTTTCCGGGTCCCCTTCGTCTAGAGGCCTAGGACACCGCCCTCTCACGGCGGCAACAGGGGTTCGAATCCCCTAGGGGACGCCAAAAATCAGATCACGACCCAGACCGCCTTCGGGCGGTTTTGTCGTTTGCGGGCGCGGCCCGGGCCGCTCACCCCAGGGTGAAGCCCACCATGGACAGGTCGTCGCGCTGGCTTTCCTCGCCGCGGTAGGCGTGGAAGGCGGCCAGGATCTCGTCCTTCTGGGCCGCGAAGGGCTGGTCCCAGCAGGCCGTGATCAGGTCCGCCAGCCGCTTCTTGCCCAGCATGCGGTGCTTGGGGCCGCCCACCTGGTCGATGAACCCGTCGGACACCAGATAGAACCGCTGCCCCGGTTCCACCATCAGGGTCTGGTTGGTGTAGGTCTGTTCGGCCGGGATGTGGCGGTAGCCCATGGCCGGCCGGTCGCCCTTCAGCTCCTCCAGCGCGCCGTCCCGGGAATGGAACAGCGACATGCGGGCGCCGGCGAACACCATCCGCCCCTCGTCGGGGAAGACCTTGCAGATGGCCATCTCCAGGCCGTCGTCGGAAGCCCCCTCGGCCGTGTGCTGGCCCAGGGAATGCTTGATGCTGCGGTTCATCACCGCCAGCAGGGCCGCCGGGCCG
>JAGREA010000347.1 GCA_020446745.1 Rhodobacterales bacterium
CCACCCTGACCCACGCCCGGGCCCTGGAGGCCGTGGCCCGCCGCCACGGCTTCAAGGACTGGAACACGGCGCGCGCCCGGGCCTCGAACCAGCCCGTCTGCCCCGTCGACATCGGCGAGCGGGTGGCCGGGCGCTATTTGAAGCAGCCCTTCGAGGGCACGGTGATCGGCCTGCTGGCCCTGACCCGCCCGGGCACCTATCAGGTGACCGTGCAGTTGGACGACCCGGTGGACGTGGTGACCTTCGACAGCTTCTCCAACTTCCGCCACCGCGTCACCTGCGTGGTGGACGAACACGGCACTGCCCTGGCCCACACCAGCGACGGCCAGCCGCACATGGTGCTGGAGGGGTAGAGGGGATGGGGTGCCCCTGCCGGGGTGCCCCGTCTGGCCCCTCCATTCCCCTCATACGTAGTGCCCGGGCTTGTCCCGGGTACCCACGACTTGGTGGCTTCTGGCATGTTTACGGTTTCGAGCCGCCGTGAATGAGACTTGGCGCTGATCCACATCACACCCATAGATGTGCCAGTTAATAGAAGGGCCCTGCCAGCCCATTGCCCTATGGCGTGGACGCCTGTTCACTAAATCGACAAGATTGACGGGCAAGTTTGTGGCCTCGTGGGTGCGGGTATTTTCTGGTCAGGGCGGAACCTAACTTGAAGAACGATCCGGAAGCGCGGCAAAAAGGCGTGTGTGCAAGAATGGGCGTGGATTTCATCCCCGCGCCCGGGCACCTGAAGGTGGGCATTTCCGCCAATGTCCGTAACGGCGTCACCCCCATCAACGGGCTGCGTCACGTTCCCGAGGGCGACACGACCGGCTGGTATCTGTACGCCGGGACGGAGTTGCGCGATGATCACGACTTCTTCCTGCCCCTGCATGTCGATCATCTGGATGACTGGTGCCCGGGCATACGGCAGTATCTTGGTCTGCCTCCGGGTTGGCGGTTCCTGGTGGCGGACGGTTATGAAGACATCTGGTTTGACGAAAGCCTCGTCGCGGAACCAACGGATTAGAACACCGCGGGAAGGTCTCGTCCCAGCCAGGGTTCCGGACCGAAAATGCCTTGCCGGTCGATAGGTGGACCCGGCGCCGTCACACCCTTGACCATCGCGTTGTCGCCGCCTACGGTCCGCCGGTTTCGACCCTGATCCGCCCCGCGCCCACGAGCCAGCAATCTCTTTGGAAGTAGAGCGGGTATGGAGGGTATCCCCGGATGTATAGTCCAATAGGCGAATACCCTTCGAAGGAAACTTTCTTTGTTGTAGGGGTAATTCAAATAAACGCACGACTAAGTTGATCATGATGCCGAAGACTGGTCGCTTCTGGAATGCCTACTGCGTCATGGACTCGTTCGATGAGGCCATGCTTTCAGTGGCGTTGAGGGACGTGTTCCCGACCTTGAGGATCATGTCATTCGGCCGCCATCGCCCGAAGCCGGACATCACCTTTTACGACGCCATTCACCTTTGCCCTGCGCCATGCATGGCCCTGCTGGTGCCACCCCACGGCTGGAAACCCAAATTCCTGCCATACGAGGGCATTTCCGGCTGGTACGACCTCGTCAATCACCCAACGGAATACATCATCTTTCACCCCACCAGATGGATGACCGGAAGCTCCTCGGGGCCAAGAAAGTGGGTCTTTGATCTGCCCATGCCGGAACGGGGTTCCGTCAGCATCGGGCCCTGGTTCTGGAACGAGGAAGAGATCGCGTTCCGGAAAAAGGTCTCCTCTATCCTCGGAAAGTTGACCGTCAATCGCCTGAAGCACTGGTTCGATCGTGATCAGGTCCTGGCCTACAAGGATGCACCCCGCCGGTCGACACGGGCTGGTCGCCATGTCCTTGAATGGGCCCGTCAGGGCGAGCGGCGGATGCTGGATGGCGTATATCGGCCCTGCGATGATTGGAAGTCCGCCAAGACCGCGTGGTATGCGGCATTGGAGGCGCGGGTCCAGGCGGCATATGGTGGCGACATGGACGATCAGCCGCCGGACAACCGTCTTCAGCGTTTCTAGAAGCGGCAGGGAAGGGATACTTGAGGGCATGTCCCACCTCCCCCTGAGATTCAAGGTCACCTACTGCACCATGGATGTCTTCGATGACGCCATGCTGGAAATGGCGTTGAAGGACGCCTTTCCGCGGACGATCTTCTATCCTTTCAGCGCCACCTTCCGGCGGCCGGCTTTGCCGGTGGTCAAGTCCTTCAAGGACAGTTCGTCTTCGAACATCCGGATCCTGATGCCACCGCTGGGTTGGGCGCCTGTGTTCAAACCCTACGCGAACATGCGGGGCTGGTACGAACTGGCAAACCGGCCGGATGACTACTTGAACTATCGGGGCACGGCCTGGACCTACGGTCGGCAAAACGACGACCATCGCTACATTTTCGATTGGCCGACCAGCGAGCGCGGCTCGATTAGCTTCGGTCCCTGGACCTGGACCGACGAGGAAAAGGCCTTCCGATCCAAGGTCATGCGGATCTTCAACCGGCTTACGGTGGATCGCTACAAGGAATACGACCACACCGGCGCGCCGCTGCTGATGAAGGACGCCCCCCGCCGCGCCCACCGCATCGGCATCCATGCCATGACCTGGACCCAGGCCGCGCCCCGGCGCATGCTGGAGGGCAGCTTACGCCCCTGCGATGATTGGGAGCCCAAGAAATCCGACTGGTACCGAGACCTTGAAGAACGGGTAAAGGCCCAATACGGCCCAGGCTTCGGTGATGAGCCGGTGGTGCGCACGCGGTCGAATGCTTGATCGTCAAACCCTCGCCGCCTCCGGTCCGCAGGACGACCAAATTCGGCGTTCCCAGGAGCGGCAGGGAAGGGAGCCTTGAAGGCATGTCCGGTTTCGTTCGCCACCGCGTCATCTACGTGAACATGGATGTCTTCGACGACGCCCTGTTCACCCTGGCCTTGCGGGATGCCTTTCCGACCCTGGTGATCCACCGGACCGACGCCTACTACCGTCGGCCGGACCTGGGCGAGGTGGCGGCCATCGAGGATCATGCCCTGGGCGGATTGGGCCTGCTGGTCCCGCCGCCCGGCTGGCGACCCGTCTTCGAGCCGCGCGAGGGCGTGCGGGACATGTACGTGTTCGCCAATCCACCCCACGACCGGGCCAAGTACATCCGCACGACCTGGGACGATTTCCAGGACAGCCGGGATCGGGCCTGGGTGTGCGATCCGCCGACGACCCGGCCCGGGACTCTCACCTTCGGGCCCTGCGTCGGCTCCGACGCGGAAAAGGCGTTCCAGCGGACGTTTCTTGGCGTCCTCAACCGGCTCACCGTGAACCGCTACAAGGAGCACGACTACACCGGCGCGCCGCTGCTGATGAAGGACGCCCCTCGCCGGGCCCATCGCATCGGCATCCATGCCATGACCTGGGCCCAGGCCGCGCCCCGGCGCATGCTGGAAGGCCGCTTCCGCCCCTGCGATGATTGGGAACCCAGGAAATCCGACTGGTACCGGGACCTTGAAGAACGGGTGAAGGCCCGCTACGGCCCGGGCTTCGGCGA
>JAGREA010000348.1 GCA_020446745.1 Rhodobacterales bacterium
CCCGCTTCTCGAAGGCGCCGACCATGCGCTGGACGGCCTCGTTGAACACCCGGGCGATGGCCTTCTGCAGCAGCTTGGAGCGGAACTCGAAATCGACATAGAAGTCGATGACGCAGCCGCCGTCGGGCCCGTCCAGGAAGATCCAGTGGTTGTTCAGGTACTTGAAGGGGCCGTCGGTGTATTCCACGTCGATGCGCAGGGGCGACAGGTGAACGCGCGAGGTGAACCGTTCGCGGAACACCTTGTAGCCGATCACCATGTCGGCGACCATCAGCCGGCCATCGTTGGAACGGATGCGCGTGGCGGCGCACCAGGGCAGGAATTCCGGATAGCGCGCCACGTCGGCCACCAGGTCGTACATCTGCTGGGGCGTGTGCGGCAGCGGGCGCTGTTCGGCATGGGTCGGCATGGCCGGCACTCTTAGCGCATGCGCGGTGCGGGATAAAGGGGGATACCCTCGGACGGCGGTGCTCATACTTATTTTTGAGATTGATTTTTGTTTTATTATCGCAATGATTGTAAGACAGCAACAGCATGAATTGACTGTGGAGACAGCGGACATGGGCTGGTTTTCGCGTGTCCTGGGCGGCCTGACCGGGGGCGACAAAGCGGGCGAACAACCCGAAATCGACGACACGCAGATATACCGCGACATCATCGTCGGCGGTTGGCGAGCCAACGTGACCACGGCCCCCGGCGATCCCGAGCCTTCCTTTGTCGGCTGCACGGCCCGCGTCACCAGCGGCCCCGACATCCGGATCGATCTTCAACTCTTCGACGACGGCAACGTGGACGTGCTGATCGAAGACCCGAACTGGAAAGGGTCGAAGGATTCATCGGACCCGCCCAGGCTGTCCTTCGGCGACCACGTGCTGGCGCCCCAGGGAACATCCTGGGTGTCGGACGGATTTGTCCACGCGACGTTTCCCGTACCGGTGATGACCGACACGGCACTGCGTGACGAAACGATCCTCACCGTCGCGTGGCGGGGAACACAGATCGACTATGACCTGTCCGGTTGGGTCCAGGTCGTGGCCTGGGCGCTGGATTCCGCGAAAGCCATGGGTGACCCGGCGGTGGATGCGGCCCATGGCGGCATGGAGCAGGACAGCAATTTCAAGGGCGGTTTCTACATTCCCTTTTCCGCCGACATCGAAGACCTGCGTTTCGACGCACCGCCCCAGGACGTCCTGGACACCATTCCCATCTTCATGATGTGGCGTGGCCGCCAGGCCCGCGGCGTGGCCGTGCACATGGAACCGGACCCTTCCCGGTACCGGGATCCCCAGCATGTCCTAAACATGACCGGCCTGATCACCGTCAGCTTTCTGTCCCCCTGGTTCAACGGATGCCGGGACCTGGAAGTGACGGACATGTACGAACCCCGGACGGTTCAGGGCCTGATCCTGGACGAGAGCCTGTTGGCGTGCGAGACGGATGAGGGGCCGGCCGACGTGGTTTTCCTGGCGGTCTCGTCCGACAGCTCAAGCTTCGCCACCATCACCCTTGTGCAGCGGGACCGGGGAGTCGATCTCGACGCCCTCATCGACCAAATCACCAAGCCCATGGTGCTGCTGAAAGCACGATAGGCCCTTAAGTGCGCCGTGGAGGTGGCGGGGAACAGGACGGATCGTACCCGATTTCCCCAACCGTCGCTCCCGCGAAGGCGGGAGCCCAATGGCATCCAATGCCCGTGCCGTCCTCACGGAAAAAGATAGGTGAACCACAGAGAACACAGAGGTGCACAGAGAAGCCACAGAGAAGAAGAGAGGTGCGCTGCGCGCGCAGTCCTTTCTCGCTTCGCGCAGCGAAGCCTCTGTGTGATCTCTGTGTTTCTCGGTGGTCTCTGTGGTTTGCTTTTTTTTGTGAGGACGTGTTCGGCATCCACCGCCAATAGGCTCCCGCCTTCGCGGGAGCGACGGTTGGGAATGCGGGAGCGACGGGAGGGAAAGCGGGAGCGACGGTTGGGAAAAGGGGGGGGGGAGCGACACCTTTTCCCTCTGCGTCCCTCCGCGTCCTCCGCGTTTAAATCAAACCGCCCGCCAGCGCCTTTTCCCGCGCCGCGCGGAGCATCTCGAAGTCCTTGTCCGCGTGGTACGACGAGCGGGTCAGCGGCGTCGAAGCCACCAGGTGGAAGCCCTTTTCCAGACCCAACCGCTTGTAGTCGTCGAACTCGTCCGGCGTCACGAAGCGGTCCACCCCGGCGTGCTTGGGCGTGGGTTGCAAATACTGGCCGATGGTCAGGAAGTCCACGTGGTGGGCCCGCAGGTCGTCCATTACCCGCAGCACCTCGTCCCGCGTCTCGCCCAGGCCGACCATGATGCCGGACTTGGTGAACACCGTGGGGTCCAGCGCCTTGGCCTGGGCCAGGATCGCCAGCGAGTGGGTATAGCGCGCCCCCGGGCGGATGGTGGGGTACAGGCGCGGCACCGTTTCCAGGTTGTGGTTGAACACGTCCGGCCGGGCGGCGATGACCGTTTCCATGGCCCCGGCCTTGCCCCGGAAGTCGGGCGTCAGCACCTCGATGGTGGTGGCCGGCGACCGGCGGCGCACGGCCGTGATGGTCTGCGCGAAGTGCCCGGCCCCGCCGTCGGCCAGGTCGTCGCGGTCCACCGACGTGACCACCACGTGGCTGAGGCCCATGTTGGCCACGGCCTGGGCCAGGCTGTCGGGCTCGTGGGGGTTCACGGCGCCGGGCTTGCCCGTGGCCACGTTGCAGAAGGCGCAGGCCCGGGTGCAGATCTCGCCCAGGATCATGAAGCTGGCGTGCTTGCGCTTCCAGCATTCGCCGATGTTGGGGCAGGCCGCCTCCTCGCACACCGTGTTCAGGCCGCCGGCCCGCATGAGCTTGCGCACCTCGGCGTGCTCCTGCGACGTGGGCGCCTTGACGCGGATCCACGCCGGCTTGCGCGGGCTGGGGTTGTCGGGCTTGTGGGCCTTTTCGGGGTGGCGCAGGGTCTGGGTCATGGGTGGGCCTCCGCCCCTTAACATGCAGCCGGCCGGGCCGCCGTGCAATGCCCTGTAGGGCGATCAGAAGTGGATGGCGCGGCCGTAGGCGTCCATCACCGCCTCGTGCATCATCTCGCTGAGGGTCGGGTGGGGGAAGACCGTGTGGATCAGGTCCTCTTCCGTGGTCTCCAGGCCCATGGCGACGACGAAGCCCTGGATCAGCTCCGTCACCTCGGCCCCCACCATGTGGGCGCCCAGCAGCTCGCCGGTCTTGGCGTCGAACACGGTCTTCAGCATGCCGTCGGGCTCGCCCAGCGCAATGGCCTTGCCGTTGCCCAGGAACGGGAAGCGGCCCACCTTGACCTCGCGGCCCGCCGCCTTGGCCTTGGCTTCCGTCAGGCCCACGCTGGCCACCTGGGGGTGGCAGTAGGTGCAGCCGGGGATACGGTTCTTGTCCATGGGGTGGCTGTCCAGACCGGCGATCTTCTCGATGCAGATCACCCCCTCGTGCTCGGCCTTGTGGGCCAGCATGGGCGGGCCGGCCACGTCGCCGATGGCGTAGACGCCGGGTTCCGCCGTGCGGCAGAAGCCATCCACCACCACGCAGCCGCGGTCGGTCTTGGCCTGGGTGGTTTCCAGGCCCACGCCTTCGATGTTGCCGACCACGCCGACGGCGGAAATCACCCGGTCGACGATGATCTCCCTGGTCTTGCCCTTGGCGTCCTCCACCGTGCAGGTCACCGAATTGGCGCCCTTGACCAGCCGGGTCACCTTGGCCTTGGTCATGATGGTCATGCCGTGCTTCTTGAACTGCTTTTCGGCGAAGGCGGCGATTTCGGCGTCCTCCACCGGCATCACCTGGTCCAGCACCTCGACCACCGTCACCTCGGCGCCCAGGCTGTTGAAGAAGCTGGCGAACTCGATGCCGATGGCGCCCGAGCCGATGACCAGCAGGGATTTCGGCATGATGTCCGGCTTCAGGGCCTCGAAATAGGTCCACACCAGCTTGCCGTCGGGTTCCAGCCCCGGCAGGGCGCGCGGCCGGGCGCCCGTGGCGACGATGACGTGCGGGGCCGTCAGGCTGGGCAGGGCCTTGCCGTCGGGGCCGGTGACGTCCACACGGCCCGGGCCGTTCAGCTTCGCCGTGCCGTCGATGACCGTCACCTTGTTCTTCTTCAACAGGTGCCCCACCCCGCCGTTGAGCTGGGCCGACACGCCGCGCGAACGTTCCACCACCTTCTGCAAATCGAAGCCGATGCCCTCGGCCTTCAGGCCGTAGTCGGCGGCGTGCTTCATGTAGGTGTAGATCTCGGCCGAGCGCAGCAGCGCCTTGGTGGGGATGCAGCCCCAGTTCAGGCAGATGCCGCCCAGGTGCTTCTTTTCCACGATGGCCACCTTCAGGCCCAGCTGGGCGCCGCGGATGGCGGTGACGTAGCCGCCGGGGCCGGCGCCGATGATCACCACGTCAAAGTTCGTCTCGGCCATGGGTCAAATCCTTGTCTGCGCGCGCTGGGTCAGGTCGGAAACGGGGGCGTCGCCCGTGTTGACCAGGCCCTGGCGCTCGAACAGCATCACCTTGCATTCGGCTTGGGCGTGGGGCTTGTGCTCCACGCCCCGGGGGACGACCAGGAATTCCCCGGCGTCCAGGGTCACCGTGTGGTCGCGGAAGGCGATCTCCATTTGGCCCTCGATGACCAGGAACAGCTCGTCGGCGTCGTCGTGCTTGTGCCACACGAAATCGCCTTCCAGGCGCACCAGCTTGATGTCGTAGCCGTCCACCTGGCCGGCGATGCGCGGCGACCAGGTGTCGCTGAAGGTGGCGAAGGCCCCCGCCAGATTGACTTTCCGGACCATGGTCACAGCATCAACTGCAGGGGGTCTTCGATCAGCGGCTTGAAGGCGGCCAGGAACTGCGCCCCCACGGCGCCGTCCACCGAGCGGTGATCGACGCTGAGGGTCACCGTCATCACCGTGGCCACGGCCAGGGCGCCGTCCTTCACCACCGGGCGCTGTTCGCCTGCCCCCAAGGCCAGGATGCAGGACTGGGGCGGGTTGATGATGGCGGCGAAGTCCTTGATGCCGTACATGCCCAGGTTGGAGATGGTGAAGCCGCCACCCTGGTATTCCTCGGGCATCAGCTTGCCGTCCCGGGCCCGCGCGGCCAGGTCCTTCATGGCGTTGGAGATGGTCGCCAGGCCCTTGGTATCGGCGGCCTTGATGATGGGCGTGATCAGGCCGTTGGGCGTCGCCACGGCCACCGAGACGTCCACGTCGTCGTAGAGCCGGATGGCCGCGTCGGTCCAGGTGGCGTTGGCTTCCGGCACCTTGCGCAGCGCCAGGGCCACGGCCTTGATGACGAAATCGTTGACGCTGACCTTGTAGGCCCCCTGGCCTTCCGGGCTGCGGGCGTTGAGCTGCTGGCGCAGGGCCAGCAGGGCATCCAGCTGGCAATCCACCGACAGGTAGAAGTGGGGCACCGTCTGCTTGGATTCCGTCAGCCGGCTGGCGATGACCTTGCGCATGGTGCTGTTGGGGACCTCGGTGTAGGTCTGCCCCGGGGCCGCCGGCGGCGGCGCGGCGGCGGCCTTGGGCGCCTCGGCTCCAGACGGAGCCGCGGC
>JAGREA010000349.1 GCA_020446745.1 Rhodobacterales bacterium
CCCGGAGCAGGGTCAGGCCGTACTCGGCGCCCACGGACAGGTTGTCGGGGACGGTGACGATCTGCAGGTCCGGCACCTCCTTCCGCGCCAGCACGGCGTTGGTGCAGTAGGTGAGGAAGACGTCGGCCCGCTTGTTCTCCATCACCCAGCCGTACTTGTTGCGGCCCTTGGGGGCCGGGGCCGAAGTGGGGCCGCCGGTCAACTTCAGGGCCTTGGCGTCCAGGGCGGCCAGGGCGCCGGGCCTTACCTTGTCGGCGCGGGCGAACAGCTTCCAGGCGTAGTCGCCGGCGGGGTCGGCCTTGGGGGTCGAGGTGCCCACCCGCACCGCGGGGTCGAGCAGCACCGACAGCAGGTTGTCGGTGGTCACCGCAACCCCGGGCTGGGCGATGGCGCAGAGCTTGTTGCGGGCGAAGCGGGTCACCGGGCCGGCCTTGCCGGCGGCCTCCAGGGTCTTGGGATGCTTCATGTTGGCCGAGGCGAAGACCTGGGCCGGCTCGCCCTTCTCGATGCGCTGGCGCAGCAGGCCCGAGGGTGCGAAGGTGGTGGCGACCTCGTGGCCGCTGGCGCGGGCGAAGTCCTGGGCCACGTCGCCCAGGGCGGCGCGCAGGCTGCCGGCGGCGTAGAGGTTGACCTTGTCGGCCATGGCGGCGGTGGTCTGGATGGCCAGGATCGCGCAGACGATGAGCATACGCATGGTGAAGTCCTCCCCGGGGGTCGTTCTTGCGGCGCCGTGGGCGTCGATATGCTAAATGTAACATAACGAAAATGCCGGCGTCGATCGTCGGGAAGGCAAGCGGGAACGGAAGATGGCCGACTGGGACAGCAAATACCGCGACACCCCCGTGCCCCTGTTCGGCACGGAGCCCAACGAATACCTGCGCCAGGCCCTGGCGCGGTCCGACGTGGATCCCCGCTCGGCCCTGTGCCTGGGCGACGGCGACGGCCGCAACGGCGGCTGGCTGGCGGAACGGGGCCTGCGGGTGACGGCGGTGGACCTCTCCGCCGTGGCCACGGAGCAGGCCCAGGCCCGGGACGCCGGCCGGGGCGTGGCCGTGGAGCGCCTGGTGGCGGACCTGGCCCATTGGGCGCCGCCGCCCGGCGCCGCCTGGGACGCCGTGGTGCTGCTCTACCTGCAATGCGAAAGCGCCGTGCGCCGCTGCGCCCTCGAACGGGCCGCCGCCGCGCTGACCCCCGGCGGCTGGGTGGTGGCCGAGGGCTTCACCCCCGGGGCGACCGACGACTCCTTCCTGGGGCCGCGCCAGCCGGACATCCTCTACGACCTCGAAGACCTTGCCGCCGCCCTGCCCGGGTTCCAGGTGGTCGAGGCCTTCACCGGCACCACCTGGCTGGAGGAGGGGACCCGCCACCGCGGCCCGGCGCGGGTGGCCCGCCTGCTGGCGCGCAAACCGGTTTAGGCCCGGCGCCGCAGCCAGGCCCGCCGCGCGCCCTCCAGGATCAGCCCCACCACCAGGCCCACGGCCACGTTGACGAGGACGCAGGTCAGGGCCGTCGCCAGGGCCACGGCGCGGCCCGGGCCGTCCAGGGCCAGAACCTTGCGCCCGGCGGCCATCTCGGCCCCGGCCACCAGCAGCAGGGCGCCCACGGCGCCCAGGGGCACCAGGGCCAGCAGGGTCCGCGCCCCGTCGCCGAAGCCCAGCCCCAGGACCAGGCAGAGGCCGCCGAAGATCGCCGGCGCGCCCCACGACCGGGCGCCGAAGCGGTGTTGCACCACCAGTCCGCCGGCGCCGTGGCACATGGGCAGGGCGCCGAGCGGCGCCAGGACCAGGTTCAGGATGCCGGTACCGGCGGCCAGGCGTCCCGGCCCCAGGCGGGCCCGGTCGGCGGGGAAATAGTCGCCGGCGATGGCCGCCGTGGCCAGCACGGCGTTGGTCACGGTCAGGGCCAGTTGCGGCACCACCGCCGTCAGGGCCGCGACCTGGTAATCGGGCCAGGCCGGCCAGGCGGGGACGGGCAGGTGCAGCCCCGGGGCCGGCCAGGTCACGGCGCCGGCCGTCCCGAGTGCCACCGCCGTGGCCGCCGCCACCACCGCCAGGGCGGCGAAGCTGCGCAGGGGGGTGATGGACAGCAGGACCAGGGCCGCCAGGGCCGGCAGGCCGTAGAGGGGCCCTTCAGTGGCGAGGCGGGCGCCGAGCAGGGCCAGGTGCAGGCCGACCCCGGCCTGGATCCCCAGGATCACCGACTCGGGGAGGACCCGGGCCAGGCGGCCGATGGCCCCGGCCGCCGCCAGGGCCAGCAGCAGCACCCCCAGGATCAGGCCCGTGGCCATGGCCTGGCCCGCGCCCAGGGCGCCGACGATGACCAGGGCCGACACCGCCTTCATGGGTTGCACCGGCATCGGACGACGGTAGACGGCGGCGACGGCCAGGGCGAACAGGCC
>JAGREA010000350.1 GCA_020446745.1 Rhodobacterales bacterium
CATCGATCTGATGTATCTGCAGCGTCTGTACCGCACCGTGCCCATCGAGGACAGCGTGGGCGCCATGGCCGACATGGTGCGCGACGGCAAGGTGCGCACCATCGGCCTGTCGGAAATGGGCGCCGCCACCCTGCACCGGGCCCACGCGGTACATCCCGTCGCCGCCATGCAGACGGAATATTCCCTGTGGACCCGCAACCCGGAAATCGCCGTGCTGGAAGCCTGCAAGGCCCTGGGCGCGGCCTTCGTGGCCTTCAGCCCCCTGGCCCGCAAGTTCCTGACCGGCACCCTGGACAATCCCCAGGCCCTGCCGCCCGAGGACCTGCGCCACACCATGCCGCGGTTCTCGGCCGAGAACTATCCCGAGAACCAGAAGCTCCTGCCCGCCTTCCGGGCCGAGGCCCAGGCCCTGGGCTGCACCATGGGGCAGCTGGCCCTGGCCTGGGTTCTGGCCCAGGGCGACCACGTGACCCCCATTCCCGGGACCACCAGCCCGGACCACGCGCGCGAGAACATGGGGGCCGCCCAGGTGCGCATCCCGGCCGACGTTCTGGCCCGCCTGGACGCCCTGATCAACCAGAGCACCGTGAAGGGGCCCCGCTATTCGGCCAAGGTTCAGGCCGATGTGGATACCGAGGAATTCACCCCGGACCCGACAGCAGCAACAGCAACCGCAAACAACCCCTAACCCTGCAAGGGAGGATACGATGTTCAAGTTCCTGACCAAGACCGCCCTGGCCCAAACGGCCCTGGCCGGCATCGTCGCCCTGGGCCTGCAGACGGCCACGGCGCCGGCCGCCCAGGCCGCCGACGTGACCCTGCGCTTCGCCCACTTCTGGCCCGCCGTGGCCGGCACCCACAAGCGCCTGTTCCAGGTGTGGGCCGACTCGGTGGAGAAGGATTCCGGCGGTCGCATCAAGGTGGAGATCTATCCGTCGGCCACCCTGGCCAAGCCGCCGGCCCAGTACGACGCGGTGAAGAACCACATCGCCGACGTGACGGCCACGGTGCTGGGCTACACCGCCAACCGGTTCCCCCTGGCCCAGGTGGTCGAGGTGCCGGGCCTGGTGAAGAATGCCGCCCAGGGTTCGTGCATCCTGCAGGGTGTCTATGACGACGGCCTGCTGGCCGACGAGTTCAAGGACACCCACCCCCTGTTCCTGTTCACCCACGGCCCGGGCCACATCCACACCAACAAGAAGCTCATCAAGACGCCCGAGGACTTCAAGGGCCTGCGCATCCGCCGCCCCACCACCCTGGTCGGCTCGATGCTGGAAAAGCTGGGCGCCCAGCCCGTGGGCATGCCGGCCCCGGCCTCCTACCAGTCCATGCAGCGCGGCGTCATCGACGGCGTGTCCCTGCCGTGGGAAGGGCAGCTGGTGTTCCGCCTGAACGAACTGGCCACCAAGCACACGGAAGCCGGCGGCCTGTACACCCTGGCCTTCGTGGTGACCATGAACAAGGACGTGTACGAGGGCCTGCCCGCCGACCTGAAGGCGGTGATCGACAAGAACTCGGGCAAGGCCTGGTCGGCCACGGCCGCCACCGTGTTCGACGACCTGGACGTGAAGGGCCGGGCCGACGCCGTGAAGGCCGGCCACGAGTTCTATGAGGTGGAAGGCGGCATCGAAAACCCGGCCTGGAAGCCGATCCTGGATGCCACCACCAAGGAATACATCGCCGGCCTGGACGGCAAGGGCATGCCCGGCAGCAAGGTGTACGCCCGGGCCCAGGAACTGGCCCAGACCTGCAAGTAGGCGCCCCCCGCGCCACCCTGCGGCGGGACCGGCATACCCCCATTGGCCGGTCCCGCCAACACTCCCTGCTCCCCTAGGAGGACACCCCTGTGCGAACCCTGATGACCCTGGCCCATCGCCTGGCCCATGGTCTGCACCTGGTCAGCGGCGTGCTGCTGGTGGTGATGGTGGTGACGGTGCTGGTCGACGTGGCCACCCGGACCGTGTTCGGCGCCTCCGGCGGGACCATCGACCTGACCTTCCGCGGCGGCGTGGAAATCGTCAGCTACAGCCTGCTGTTCATGGTGCTGTTCGCCCTGCCCTATTCGGTCAACCGCGGCCAGGTGATCGTCGACCTGTTCACGGAAAACCTGCCGGAACGGACCAAGGACGTGCTGAACGCCGTGTACCTGCTGGGCTTCGCCCTGCTGGGCTTCGGCATGTCGGTGCGGTTCTATGACGCCGTGTTCCGCACCATCGAAAGCGGCGAGACCAGCCAGGACCTGCTGATCCCCCTTTACTACCTGTACGCCGTGGTGGCCGCGGCCACCGCCATCCTGGGCGTCCGCGCCCTGCTGGTGGCCCTGGAACAGGTTCTGGACAGCGGAAAACGGTCATGAGCGCCTCGGTCATCGGGTACCTGTGCATTGCCGGGATGCTGGGGCTGATCGCGCTCCGCATGCCCATCGCCCTGGCCATGGCGGCCACCGGGTTCGTGGGCTTCGGGCTGATCGTGTCGTTCGACGCCTCGTTCGCCATCCTGGACGCCGGGCCCTTCGAAACCCTGTCCAACTACAGCTTCAGCCCCATCCCCATGTTCATCCTGATGGGGGTGCTGGCCTCCAAGGCCAAGATGTCGCAGGAACTGTTTGCCGGCGCCCGGGCCCTGTTCGGCGGCTGGCGCGGCGGCATGGCCCTGGCCGCCGTGTCGTCCTGTGGCGTGTTCTCGGCCATCTCGGGTTCGTCCCTGGCCACGGCGGCCAGCATGGCCCGCGTGGCCCTGCCGGAAATGCGCAAGCACGGCTACGCGCCGTCGCTGGCCACGGGCACGCTGGCCGCCGGCGGCACCCTGGGCATCATGATCCCGCCGTCCATCGCCCTGCTGCTCTATGCCCTGATCACCGAACAGTCGGTGGGCGACATGTTCATCGCCGGCATCGTGCCCGGCCTGCTGGGCCTGGTGCTGTACTGCGCCGCCATCGCCATCCTGGTGATGATCAAGCCCGACGTGGCCCAGCCCGGCACCCCCACCACCCTGAAGGAGAAGATCGTCGGCCTGAAGGGGCTGGTGCCCTTCGGCACCATCTTCGCGGTGATCATCGGCGGCATCTACGGCGGCCTGTTCACCCCCACCGAGGCCTCGGCCTTCGGCGCCGCCGGCGCCTTCATCATCGCCGTGGTGCGGGGCATGACCCGCAAGGACTTCAAGGACGCCATCGAGGAAACCCTGTTCCTGTCGGCCATGATCTTCTTCATGATCATCGGCGCGGAAATCTTCGGCTACTTCCTGTCGGTGTCGCGCATCTCGTTCAGCCTGACGGAATTCGTGGCCGGCCTGAACATGGCGCCCTATGCCATCCTGCTGTGCATCCTGCTGCTGTACATGGTGCTGGGCTGCGTGATGGATTCCATCGCCATGCTGCTGCTGACCGTGCCGGTGGTGTTTCCGGTGATCGCCGAGGCCGGGTTCGACCCGGTGTGGTTCGGCATCGTCACGGTGATCACCGTGGAACTGGGCCTGATCACCCCACCCGTGGGCATGAACGTGTTCGTCATCAAGACCGTGGCCCCCGACGTGCCCATCGGGCAGATCTTCAAGGGCGTGTTCCCGTTCGTGCTGTCGGACCTGGTGCGCCTGGCGCTGCTGGTCCTGTTCCCCAGCCTGGCCCTGGGTCTGCTATAGGAATGACCGCCATGGAAACCCTGGACTGGAAACCGGAATACAGCGTCGGCCACCCGGCCATCGACGCCGACCACAAGGGCCTGTTCGCCCTGGTGCGCGAACTGCGCGAGGCCGACATGTCCGATGGCCTGCTGACGTCCATCCTGGGGCGGCTGGAGGCCTATGCCGAAGGCCACTTCGCCCGCGAGGAGGCCATGATGCGGGCCGGCGGCTATCCGGACCTGGACGAGCACATGGCCAAGCACCGGGTGTTCGTGGAATGGCTGGATTCGGTGAAGAAGACCTACCACCGGGCCGCCGAAAGCCCCTTCCAGGTGGGCGAGGCGGTGAACGACTTCCTGCAGCGCTGGCTGGTGGAGCACATCCTGGAAGAGGACATGCAGTACCGGGATTACGTGGTGAAGCCGTAACAGGTTGCGGAAAAGGCGGACCAAGCGGCACCAACCCTTCGAGACGGCCCTGCGGGCCTCCTCAGGGTGAGATTTTTCAATAAGTTAAGCCTCATGCTGAGGAGCGCCGAAGGCGCGTCTCGAAGCATTGTCACTCCACGCGAGGTCTTTTTCAGCAGCCCGCTAGAGTCCCCGCAGCCAGGCGGCCACGGCGGCCTGCTCCTCGGCCAGCCAGGCCGGGTCGCGGAAGGCGTGGGCCAGCACCGAGGCGCCCTGCAACCGCACCAGCATGCGCCGCGCCAGGTCCGGCGCCGCGTCCGCCCCCGCCAGGGCGGCGAACTGGGCTTCCGACCAGTCCAGCATTTCCCGGAACAGGGGCCGGGCCAGGTTGGCGTTCCCCTCCTTGCCCAGTTCCGTCGCCAGGCTGCCGGTGGGGCAGCCGTGGCGGACGATGTCGGCCCCATCGCGGACGATCATCTCCGACAGGCGGACCAGGCGGTCAACGGGCCGGGCGATCTCCCGCTCCCAGGCCGCCAGGCGGTCGCGCAGGCGCGCCACCCGCCCGGCCACCACGGCGGCCAGGATGTCGTCCTTGGTCTTGAAGTGGAAATAGAAGTTGCCCTTGGGGATGCCGCAGGCCTGGGCGATGTCGGCCAGGGACGTGCGGCCGTAGCCCCGTTCGTAGAACAGGGCGTTGGCCGTGTCGATGATCCGCTGGCGCTTGGCCTCGCCCTTGGGCGGCATGGGTCCCGATTCCCGTCCGGTGCAAAGCGCCATCTTAGTCAGCCGGCCAACTCAGTCCAGGGGCCGGCGCAGGGACATGGGCGCCGTCTGCCGCCGGGCCATTTCCGCCAACTGCCGGTCCACGGAGTCCTGCCAGGGTACTTGGGGGCGATAGCCCAGGCGGGCCGCGGCGGCCCGGTTGTCGCCGCCGAAATCCTGCAACAGGTGGATCACGGCGGGCACGATCAGGGGCTCCCAGGGCACCACCGGGTCCAGGGCCCGCATCAGGTGGGCGAAGGGGAAGGCCAGGCCGAAGGGCACGCCGAACCAGGGCAGCGGATAGCCGTGGCGCTCGTGCAGGTGGGTCACCACGTCGCGCAGGGTGGGCACGGTGGGGCCCAGCACGTTGAAGGCTTCGTAGCCGCGCAGGTCCGGGGCCAGGGCGGCCAGGCGGAAGGCCCGGCCCACGTCGGCGCCGTCGATCAGCGGTACCGAAGGCCGGCCGCCGTCGATCCACGGGACCAGGCGGGTCTTCAGGCGGTGGGTCAGCACCGGCAGCAGGCCCAGGGCGTAGTGCTCGCCGGCGAACAGGCCCAGGCGCAGGTTGACCATGGTCACACGTTCGGAGGCCAGGCCGCGCATGGCCTCCTCGATGGCCACCACGGCCCCCAGGTGGGGCCAGTAGGCGGGCCCGTGGCCCGGCGCCACGGCATCCGCCCCCCGGCCCGGCCGCGCCGCCCCGTGGGTGCTGGGGAACAGGAACCGGGTGACGCCCGACCGCGCCACCGCCGCCAGCAGGGCCCGGCTGGGCGCCAGGAACCGTTCGCGCACGTGGCGGGCGTTGCCGTAGAGCGACGTCCAGGCGGCGGCGTGGCACACCACGTCCACGCCTTCCAGCAGGCCGGCCAGGTAGGTTTCGTCCCGCAGGTCGCCGGGGCGCACGGCGCCGTCGTAGTCCGCCGGCAGCCTGCCGGGGTCGCGGCAGGCGGCGATGCGCCGGACCGGCGCCTCGGCCAGGGCCGTCAGGATGTGGTGGCCCACGAAGCCCGTGGCGCCGGTGACCAGGACCGTGGTCATGGGGTGGCTCCGAATACCACCGGTGTCCGTCGTTCGCGCGCCATGGCCGTTTGCCTCCTGCGGGGAAATCCATCGTTCGCTCTTTACTTAGACAGTCGTCTAACTTTTTGCAAGAGAGAAGCAGGCACGCCCTGTTTCCCGGGCCTTGCCGGCGGGCGGTTTGGGGGACGACCGTGCACGAAAACGCCGCCACCCGTGACGGATGGCGGCGAAAAAAGGCCCGATGGAGCGGGGCGGTCAGCCGGTCTCGATCACGCCACGGCGGATCTGGTCGCGTTCCATGGATTCGAACAGGGCCTTGAAGTTGCCCTCGCCGAAGCCGTCGTCCTTCTTGCGCTGGATGAATTCGAAGAACACCGGGCCCATGAGGGTTTCCGAGAAGATCTGCAACAGCAGCCGGGGATCGCCGTCCTGGGTGGAACCGTCCAGCAGGATGCCCCGGGCCTTCAGATCCGCCACCGGCTCGCCGTGGCCCGGCAGGCGCTCTTCCAGCATCTCGTAGTAGGTGTCGGGCGGGGCGGTCATGAACGGCAGGCCCCGGGCCTTCAGGCGGTCCCAGCAGGCGATCAGGTCGTCGCACAGCAGGGCCACGTGCTGGATGCCCTCGCCGTTGAAGGCCATCAGGAACTCCTCGATCTGGCCGGTGCCGCCGCCGCCCTCCTCGTTCAGGGGGATGCGGATCTTGCCGTCCGGCGCCGTCATGGCGCGGGACTTCAGGCCGGTGTACTCGCCCTTGATATCGAAGTAGCGGATCTCCTTGAAATTGAACAGTTTCTCGTAATAGCCGGCCCAATAGTCCATGCGCCCGCGATAGACGTTGTGGGTCAGGTGGTCGATGGTGTGGAAGCCGCAGCCCTCGGGGTGGCGGTCCACGCCGTCCAGGTATTCGAAGTCGATGTCATAGATCGACGCGCCCTCGGCGTAGCGGTCGATCAGGTACAGCGGCATGCCGCCGATGCCCTTGATGGCCGGCAGCTTCAGTTCCATGGGGCCGGGGGCGATGTCGATGGGCTGGGCCCCCAGGGCCAGGGCCCGGGCATGGGCGGCGTGGGAATCCCGCACCCGGAAGGCCAGGCCGCAGGGTGACGGCCCGTGCTCCTCGGCGAAATAGGCCGCCAGGCTTTGGGGTTCCCGGTTGAGGATGAAGTTGATGCCGCCCTGGCGGTACAGGTCCACGGCCTTGGACCGGTGGGAGGCCACCTTGGTGAAGCCCATCATGTGGAACACGGGTTCCAGGGCGGAGGTATCAGGGGCGGCGAATTCTACGAACTCGAACCCGTCCAGGCCCATGGGGTTGTCGAACAGATCAGCCATTGTCCGTCTCCGTTACAGCGTTCTTTCGGATGTGTGTCGCGGGGTCGGGCACCGGCCACGGGCGGTGCGCCGGCAAGGCCCCGAACGCTGTTGGACAGGCAATGGGCGATGACCAGCGACAGGGCGGCGCCCGTGGCCCGGGGAGTCCGGCACCGGGTGTAGGACCGGCGGATCATGGCTTGGCCTCCATCGTCATCGCGGCCCCGCCGGAGGTCATGCCGGGCGAGGCTGTCCGATCGCTATCACGCCGGCCGCGCCGGGGCAAGGACGCCCTGCCCCCGCGGCCCGGCCCGGCCATCCCGCTGGCGTTGAACGGGCCCCGATGAAAAAGCGACGTCCGGTGTTGAAGCGCCCTGTTGCGCCGGGCGGAAACGCGCTATTCTTGCCCCGCCCTGTGGACCACAGGGGAGACCGGTCCCGGACCGAAGGGCGGCGCCAAGGGCCCGCACCGGACGACCGGCCGGCGAAAGGTCCACGGGCGCGCGGCTTGAAAAGGGGCCGTATCCGGTCGGGTCTCGACGGCACGGGCACAAGGCACCGTGGCGAAGGGGCCCCGGAACCACCGATCCGACCCAGGGAACGTCCCGCGCCGGCAGGGCCGGGGCGATCGCCACAGGGCGAATCCTTGGGCGGGCCGACAGGGGGTAGATTGCATGGAAGTCATTGAAACCGACGTCGCCATCGTGGGTGCCGGTGGGGCGGGCCTGAGCGCCGCCATCGCCGTGGCCGAGCGGGACCCGAACCTGAAGATCGCCCTGCTGTCCAAGGTCTACCCCATGCGCAGCCACACCTGCGCCGCCGAGGGGGGCGCCGCCGGCGTGGCCAAGGACGAGGACAGCCTGGACAAGCATTTCGACGATACCGTTTCCGGCGGCGACTGGCTGTGTGACCAGGATGCCGTGGAATGGTTCGTCGAGCGGGCGCCCAAGGAGCTGGCCCGCATCGAACGCTGGGGCTGCCCCTGGAGCCGCGACGCCGACGGCAAGGTGGCCGTGCGGCCCTTCGGCGGCATGAAGATCGAGCGCACCTGGTACGCCGCCGACAAGACGGGCTTCCACATCCTGCACACGCTGTTCCAGACGTCGCTGCAGTTCCCGTCCATCAAGCGCTATGACGAATACTATTCCACCGACCTGATCGCCGCCGACGGCCGCTGCCAGGGGGTGATGGCCATCGAGATGCGCTCGGGCCAGCTCAAGACCTTCGCCGCCAAGACGGTGATCATCGCCACCGGCGGCGCCGGGCGGGTGTTCCCCTTCACCACCAACGGCGCCATCAAGACCGGCGACGGCATGGCCATGGCCTACCGCGCCGGGGTGCCGCTGAAGGACATGGAATTCGTCCAGTACCACCCCACGGGCCTGCCCGGCACCGGCATCCTGATGACGGAAGGCTGCCGCGGCGAGGGCGGCATCCTGGTCAACAAGGACGGCTACCGGTACCTGCAGGACTACGGCCTGGGCCCGCCGGACCCGTGGCCGCGCAAGAAGGCCATGGAGCTGGGTCCCCGCGACATGCTCAGCCAGGCGTTCTGGCACGAGCAGCAGAAGGGCCGCACCATCCAGTCGGCGTCCTACGGCGACGTGGTGCACCTGGACATGCGCCACCTGGGCCAGGCCCTGATCGACGAGCGCCTGCCCTTCGTGCGCGACCTGGCCCGCAGCTACCTGGGCGTGGACATGGTGACCGACCCGGTGCCGGTGCGCCCGGTGGTGCACTACACCATGGGCGGCATCCACATGGAAAACCTGGTGGAAACGCCGCTGAAGGGGCTGTACGCCGCCGGCGAGTGCGCCTGCGTCAGCATCAACGGCTCCAACCGCCTGGGCTCCAACTCGCTCACCGAATGCCTGGTGTTCGGGCGCGAGGCCGGGCAGCGGGCGGCCGAACAGATCGGGTCCCTGGGCGCCGTCAACGACACCCTGGTCAAGGAACGGGCCGAGGCCAGCCGCCAGGCCCTGGCCGACCTGCACATGCGCCCCCATTCGGGCGAAAGCGTGTCCGGCATCCGCCGCGAGATGCACGACACCATGGAAAGCGGCGCCGGCATCTACCGCACCGCCGACTCCCTGGCCCAGACCTGCACCGACATGGCCAACCTGCGCGACCGCTTCAACCGGGTGGCGCTGGAAGACAAGAGCGCCGTCTACAACACCGACCTGATCCAGGCCCTGGAGCTGCAGTCCATGGTCGAGATCGCCGAGACCATGGCCCATTCGGCCACCAAGCGCACGGAATCGCGCGGATCCCACCAGCGCCTCGACTTCGCCCAGCGCGACGACGAGGTGTTCCTGAAGCACAGCCTGGCCACCTACAACGGCCAGGCCGCGCCGACAATCGACTACCGGGACGTGGTGATCACCAAGTCCCAGCCGGCGGCGCGGGTTTACGGGGGGGATGTGTGATGGGCGAACGTCAGATCACCCTGGAGGTCATGCGCTACCGTCCGGAAACCGATACGGAACCGGTGTTCCAGACCTACGCCGTGCCCTGCCAGGAGGAATGGGTCGTCCTGGACGCCCTGAACTACGTGAAGGACAACCTGGACCGCAGCCTGAGCTTCCGCTGGTCGTGCCACATGGCCGTGTGCGGCAGCTGCGCCATGGTGGTGAACGGCACGCCCATGCTGTCGTGCAAGGCCTTCCTGCGCGACCTGCCGGACACCATCCAGGTGGAACCCCTGCGCAACTTCCCCATCGAGCGCGACCTGGTGGTGGTGCTCGACGACTTCATGGAGAAGCTGCGCTCGGTGAAGCCCTACATCGTGCCCAAGGAGGCCCCGGCCACGCCCGACGGCACGTTCCGGCAGTCCACCAAGCAGCTGAAGATGTTCAAGCCCTTCGCCATGTGCATCAACTGCCTGGCCTGCTATTCGGTGTGCCCGCAGTACGGCCTGAACGAGGGCTTCGCCGGCCCGGCCGCCCTGGCCCTGGCGCACCGCTACAACGCCGACAGCCGCGACGTGGGCCGCAAGGCCCGCGAGGACGTGGTGGCCAGCAACGTGGGCATCTGGGAATGCACCTTCGTGGGCGCCTGTTCCGAGGTCTGTCCCAAGGACGTGGATCCGGCCGCGGCCATCCAGCAGACCAAGATCGCCAGCACCGTGGACTACTTCACCGACCTGATCCTGCCCGGCAGGAAGGTCAAGGGCGGCCCCGGCAAGGCCGCGGGAGGCAAGGCATGAGCAACCGTCCCTATGTGCGGCCCATGGCCCCGTCGTGGTACATGCAGGAAGGCCGCTATGTGCGCTACATGGTGCGCGAGGTCACCTGCCTGTTCATCGCGCTGCATGCCCTGGTGCTGATCGTCGGCGCCTTCCGCCTGTCCCAGGGGCCGGAAGCCTTCAACGGCTACCTGCAGGCCCTGTGGGGCCCGGCCGGCATCCTGCTGGGCCTGGTGCTGCTGGTCACCACGGTGATCCATTCCTGCACCTGGTTCAACCTGACGCCCAAGGCCATGCCGCTGTGGATCGGCGACAAGAAGGCCCCGGGCTGGATCGTCGTCGCCGCCCACTACGGCGGCTGGGCGGTGGTGTCGCTGGTCATCCTGGTTCTGGTGGGGAGTCTCTAGCCATGGCGCGCTCCAACAAACCCATCGTGTGGGGCCTGTTCGCCGGTGGCGGCACGGTCACCGCGTTCCTGTCGCCGGTGCTGGTGCTGGTGCTGGGCCTGGCCGTGCCCTTCGGCCTGTATTCGGCCGAAGACCTGTCCTATGACCGGGTGATGGCGGTGATCGGCAACCCCCTGGGGGCCCTGGTGCTGTTCGGGTTCATCACCCTGGCCCTGTGGCATGCCGCCCACCGCACCCGCACCACGGTGCACGACCTGGGCATCCACAACGACGCCATGACGGCCAAGGTCTGCTACGGCCTGGCCGCCCTGGGCACCCTGGCCGCCGCCGTGGCCCTGGTGCAGGTGGCCTTCTAGGAAGCGATCCGGCCGGCCCCGCGCGGGCCGGCCCCTTTCCGACCTTTCGCCATGCCCGGGCCTGTCCCGGGCACGGGCGTTTCTGGCCCGACCATTCCCGCCACCCCGCCACCCCCTCTTTCTCCAGCCGTCGCCCCCGCATTCCCCACCCGTCGCCTCCGCCCTCTCCACCCGTCGCCCCCGCGAAGGCGGGGGCCCATGGGCGGCGGAGGGCGGTGCACGCCATCTCCCAAAAAAGGTGAACCACAGAGAACACAGAGGTTCACAGAGATC
>JAGREA010000351.1 GCA_020446745.1 Rhodobacterales bacterium
CGGCGGCGGCGAGCGGCGGCGGCGGGACGGCGATCGCATGGGCGGGCGGAACTCCGGGAACCGTGGCGCGGCGGGCGCGGGCGGGTCACGGGGGAACCCGTATGCGGTCCCGGCGCGCCCCACGGTTATAATCCGTTGCGCCCCCCCGTGACAGGGGCTAAGGAGGGGGTCATGGGGGCCGCCATGGAGGATGCCCGCCCGACGGGGCGCGGAGGAAACGACACGCCATGACGGAACCGACAAACAAGGGGCGCGGCCCAGCGCTGGTCCGCGACACCCTGACCCCGGCCCTGTTCGTGGTGCTGTGGAGCACCGGCTTCATCGGCGCCAAGCTGGGCCTGCCCCATGCCGAGCCCTTCACCTTCCTGTTCCTGCGCTTCGCCATCCTGGCGGTGCTGCTGACCGTCGTGGCCCTGGTGCTGCGCGCCCCCTGGCCGGCCGACCGGGCGGCCGTGGGGCGCATGGTGGTGGCCGGGTTGATGGTCCACGGGGCCTACCTGGGGGGCGTGTTCGCCGGCATCCACTGGGGCGTGCCGGCGGGGCTGGCGGCGCTGATCGTCGGCGTGCAGCCGCTGCTGACGGCCGTGGCCGCCGGCCCGGTGCTGGGCGAGCGGGTGACCGGGCGCCAGTGGCTGGGCCTGATGATCGGCCTGGCCGGCGTGGTGCTGGTGCTGTGGGACAAGCTGTCGCTGAACCGCGAGCACGCCGTGGGCGTGGCCTTCTGCCTGTTCGCCCTGGTGGGCATCACCGCCGGCACGCTGTACCAGAAGCGCCACGGCGCGGCCATGGACCTGCGCACGGGCTCGGCCATCCAGTTCGCCGCCGCCGCCGTGCCCATGGGCCTGCTGGCCCTGGCCTTCGAGACCCGGGTGGTGGAGTGGACGGGATCGTTCATCTTCGCCCTGGCCTGGCTGGTGGTGGTGCTGTCCCTGGGCGCCATCTCGCTGCTGTACATCCTGATCCGCCGCGGCGCGGCATCCAAGGTGGCCAGCCTGTTCTACCTGGTGCCCCCGGTGACGGCGGTGATCGCCTACTTCCTGTTCGGCGAAACCCTGGGCCCGGCCGCCATCCTGGGCATGGGCCTGGCCGTGGTGGGCGTGGCGCTGGTGACCAAGGGGTAGCGGATCAGGCCGTTTCCGGCGCGTCCCCGTTCACCTTGACGATCTTCTCCTCGGCCAGGGCTTCGTCGGCGGCGTCGGCCCGGGGCACGTCGTGGCGGTCGCGGGCCGCCGGGGTGTGGCACAGCACGGCGTGGATGGGGAAGTGGTCGGACCCGATGTCGCCCAGGCGGGCCAGGGACGCCACCGTGAAGTCCGGCGAGCAGAACACGTGGTCCAGGGGCCAGCGGAACACCGGGTATTGGGCGTGGAAGGTGTTGAACAGGCCGCGCCCCACCCGGGGGTCCAGCAGGCCGCTGATCTTCTGGAACAGCCGCGTGGTGGCCGACCAGGCCACGTCGTTCAAATCCCCCACCACCACCCGCGAGCGGCCGTCGCCGGCCACGGCCTTGGCGACCATCAGCAGTTCGGCGTCGCGCTCGGCCGAGGTGGGGTTCTCGGTCGGGCTGGGCGGCGCCGGGTGCAGGGCGTGCAGCGCCACCCGGTGGCCGGACCGCAGCACCACTCCGGTGTGGATGGACGGCACGCCGTCCTCCACCAGGAACCGCACCTGGGGGTCCTCCAGCGGCAGGCGGGAATACAGGTGCATGCCGTACAGGTTGTCCAGCGGCTGCTTCACCGCGTGGGGGTAGTCGGCCTCCAGCGCATCCAGGCGGGATTGCCACCAGGCGTCGGTCTCGACGGCCACGATCACGTCGGGGTCGGTGGCGCGGACCAGCTTCAGGAAGGCGTCGGCGTTGCGGTTGGGGGTCAGCACGTTGGCCGTCAGGATGGCCAAATGGTTGTCGGGGCCGCTTGCCGGCGCCGCCAGCACCTGCTTGGGGTACAGGGGCGTGAAGCGCAGCACCCAGAACCCCTGGTAGGCCACGCACAGGCCCAGGACGGCCAGGATGGCCTTGTCCAAGGCGCCGTCCCAGCCGGCCAGGGCGGCGTAGGCGGCGGCCACGGCGGCCGTCAGCACCGCCCCCTGGACCCGGGGAAAGTCGAACACCCGGATCCACCAGGCGTCGTGGCGCAGGAAGGGCAGGACGGTCCAGGCGACGGCCACCAGGGCCAGTCCCACCGCCAGGATCTGGGTGCTCATGGTCGCGCGGCCGTCTCCCCGGTGGTTCCGCCGCCCATGATAGGGGCACCGGCCGGCGGGCTCACCCCCCGATTGGCCCGATTGGTGATAGACGCGCCGGCCCCGCCGCCGCCATCATGGCGGGCGCGGCGGCAACGGGATACGACACCATGTCCGACGACACCTGGATGGCGATGCTGGGCTTTGGCGGGCTGGCCCTGTTCGTGGCCCTGATGGCCCTGGCCTTCCGCGGCCGGCGCCGTTCGCCCCGCCCCGACGAAGCGTCCCCCGCGCCCGCCGCCCCGGCCGGCCATCCCGAGGCCGACCGCCTGGCCCGCGAAGCCGCCGACTGGGCGGCGCGCCTGGACGTCCTGAAGGTGACCAGGGCCGAAGCCCAGCGCAGCCGCCCCGACGCCGGCCTGCACGCCCGGCCGCCCGTGTCCGGCCCGGTGGAAGCGGCGGCCGCCGCCTGCGTGGCCTTCCTGGACCGCCACGGCGGCGAGGGCCGGCGCCGCGACATCCACGTGGGCGAGACCACCGCCTACCTGTCGGTGCGCGACTTCCCGGTGCGCACCCACGGCCTGCTGATCCGCCGCGACGGCAAGCGCCGCTTCGTGTGGCAGGAAACCGAGCTGGTCACCAACTAGCCCCCGCCCGGGCGCCTTCCCAACGCCAGCCGGCCCGTCGCCAGCCGGCCCGCCGCCAGCCGGCCCGCCGCCATCGAGCCCGTCGGCAACTCCCCCATAAGGCGCAGAGCGATTTTCGTTTTGCCATCTTTTTGCTGCATTTGGCGCCTAACGTCGTGCCCTGTTTGGAGTTGTAATAACTAGAAAGTATCTCCGCACTCACCGCGCACATCGGTTGCATTCAGGAGGTTCCCATGACTCGAGAGGTTCGCACCTACGACGGCTCCGGAAACAACATCGCGCACCCCACCTGGGGCAAGGCCAACGAGCCCCTGCGGCGCCTGGCGCCGCCCGCCTATACGGACGGCATCAACGATCCGCCCCGCACCCCCGGCGCCAATCCCCGCGCCGTCAGCAACATCCTGTGCGCGGAAACGCGCGCCCTGCCCAGCCTGGCCGGGCTGTCGGACTTCATGTGGGCCTGGGGCCAGTTCCTGGACCACGAGATCGACCTGAGCCCCGAATTCCACGGCCCCGGCGCCCCCACCCTGGCCATCGACATTCCCGCCGATGACCCGGTGCTGCCGGGCGGCCAGGTGGAGATCACCCGGTCGGAAACCCACGTCCCCCCGGGGCAGTCGTGGCAGCAGCTGAACGTGCTGTCGTCCTACATCGACGGCTCCAACGTGTACGGCGCCGACCAGGCCCGCGCCGACGCCCTGCGCGAAATGAGCGGCGGCCGCCTGAAGACGTCGGGCACCGACCTGCTGCCGCGCAACACCCTGGGCCTGGGCAACGCGCCGCGCGATGCCGACCCCCGCTATTTCGCCGCCGGCGACGTGCGGGCCAACGAGCACGCCGTGCTGACCAGCATGCACACCCTGTTCATGCGCGAACACAACCGGCGCTGCGTGCAGATCCTGGCGTCCCATCCGGGCCTGCCGTCCAGCCCGGCGGACCAGGACGAGGAGGTCTACCAGCAGGCGCGGCGCCATGTGTATGCCCTGATGCAGGTGATCACCTATCAGGAGTTCCTGCCCGCCCTGCTGGGCGCCGGGGCCCTGCCCGATTACGCCGGCTACCGCGCCGACGTGGACGCCACCATCTCCAACCTGTTCTCCACCGCCTGCTACCGGCTGGGCCACAGCATGCTGTCCGATTCCCTGCTGCTGGCCGACGGCTCGCGGATGATGCTGCGCGACGCCTTCTTCACCCCCGAACTGGTGGCCGACAACGGCATCGACCTGTTCCTGGGCGGCCTGGCGAAACAAATGATGCGCGAAGTGGATATGCAGATCATTGATTCCGTGCGCAACTTCCTGTTCCAGCGCCCGGGCCAGGGCAACACCCTGGGTGACCTGGCCACCCGCAACATCCTGCGCGGCCGCGACCACGGCCTGCCGGACTACAACACCTGCCGCCAGGCCCTGGGCCTGCCGGCCCTGTCCGGTTTCGCCGACGTCAGCCGGCGGGAAGGGGTGGTCCACGGCCTGAAGACGGCCTATGCCTCGGTCAACGACATCGATCCGTGGATCGGCGGCCTGGCGGAGGACCACCTGCCCGGCGCCGCCGTGGGCCCGTTCATCCACGCGGTGCTGCGCGAGCAGTTCATCCGCCTGCGCGACGGCGACCGGTTCTGGTACGAGAACGATCCGGCCCTGGCCGAGGACCTGATCAACGTGGGCGAGACCCTGCGCGACCTGAAGAGCACGACCCTGTCGGACGTGATCATGCGCAACACGGGGCTGCGGGGCCTGCCGCGTTCGGTGTTCCAGGCGTCCTGACCCTTGGGCCCGGGCGGGCGTTCAGTCCGCCCGGCCTTCCAGGCCCCGCAGCAGGGCGCCGTTGGCGTCGGGGATGACCATCTGGAAGGTGGAGTCGATGGCCGTGTAGTCGTAATAGCCCAGGCGGGCGATGGGGCGGATCTTCAGCACATCCACCCGGCCGTCGTCGGTCAGGGCGTCGTCGGCGATATGGACCATCACCACCCGGCCGAACACCACGTCGACCGTGCCCATGGTGCCGCCGCCGGGCAGGCGCACGGTCTGCAGGTATTCGCATTCGAACTGGATGGGGGATTCGGCCACCCGCGGCGGCACCACCTTCACCGACGGCGCCTTGGTGACGCCGGCCAGGGCGAACTCGTCCACATCGGCCGGCACCTCGGCGGCCGAGCGGTTGACGGCGTCGCGCAGGGCGAAGGTGGCCATGTTCCACACGAACTGGCCGGTGGTTTCGGCATTGACCACGGAATCCTTGCGCCGGCCATCCGTCGTCTGGTTGGCCGAGAACAGGACCATGGGCGGATCGAAGGTCAGGTTCTGGAACTGGCTGTAGGGCGCCAGGTTGTCGATGCCGTCGGCGCCGCGGGTGGAAATCCAGCCGATGGGGCGCGGGATGACGCAGGACTTGAACGGGTCGTGCGGCAGCCCGTGGTCGCGCTTTGCCGGGTCGTAGTGCATGGGGGCCTCCTTCCTGCCGGAACGGGACGTGCCGGGCGGGCCATGATAGGGGTATTTTATAATGATTTGGATAGCGAACAATCAGATCGATCCGCGTCCGCCACCCGTCGTTCCCGCGGAGGCGGGCCCAATGGCGGTCAATACCGGTGCACGGCTTCCAAAAAAAAGGTGAACCACAGAGACACAGAGGCACAGAGAGGACGTGCCGGTGGCCCCGCCTCCCCTTTCCTGGCGCGGATGTGCCTTCGGCGCCGCCGCTTAGTAGACACAGAGGTCACAGAGAAGGCACAGAGTACACAGAGAAAAAGAGAAGCGCGCTTCGCGCGCAATCCTTTCCTGCTTCGCACGGCGAAGCCTCTGTGTTCTCTGTGTCCTTCTGAACACCGGGGCCACCGGCACGTTCTCTCTGTGCCTCGGTGTCTCTGTGGTTCAAATTTTTGAGAAGGCGTGCACCGGCTTCCACCCCCATTGGGTTTCCGCCTTCGCGGGAACGACAGTTTGGGACTGAACGAAACCCCCGCCGCCTATCCCTCGGCCGTCAGGTCCTCCCCCGCCACCGCGCGGGCGATCAGGGTGATGGTTTCCGGGATGCCGTAGAGGACGATGAACGAGCCCATGCGCGGCCCCTGGTCCTGGCCCAGCAGGATCTGGTACAGCGCCTGGAACCACCCCTTCAGATCGCCGAAGCAGGGATGGCGCTTGCCCACCTCGTAGACCTCGGTCTGGATGGCTTCCGCGTCGGCGTCGGGCGGCAGGGCGGCCAGGGCGGTGGATAGGTCCCGCAACGCCGTGGCCTCGTCGGCCGTGGCCTGGCGGTAGGTCTTGTTGGGCTTCACGAAATCCCGGTAGTAGGCGATGGCATAGCCCACCAGGCGGTCCAGGATGGGGGCGTTTTCCGGCGTCGCCTGGGGCCGGTAGCGGCTGATGAAGTGCCACAGCACCGCCTTGTCCTCGGTGTGGCACACGGAAGCCAGGTTCAGCAGGATGTTGTAGCTCAGGTTCACCTCGGCCGCCGGCGGCTGGCCGGCGTGGATGTGCCAGGCCGGGTTGTCCAGCCGCTTGGCCTCGTCGGCCCGGGCGAAGGCGTCCAGGTGCGACAGGTAGTCGTCCACGGCCCGGGGGATGACATCGAAGAACAGGCGCTTGGCCGTTTTCGGCTTGGTGTACATGAACAGCGCCAGGCTTTCCGGCGGGGCGTAGCGCAGCCATTCCTCCACCGCGATGCCGTTGCCCACGGACTTGGAGATCTTCTCCCCCTTGTCGTCCAGGAACAGCTCGTAGGTCAGGTTCACGGGCGGGGTGCCGCCCAGGATGCGGCAGATCTTCGACGACAGGCGCACGGAATCGATCAGGTCCTTGCCCGACATCTCGTAGTCCACCTCCAGCGCCGCCCAGCGCATGGCCCAGTCGGCCTTCCATTGCAGCTTGCAGGCGCCGCCGGTGACCGGGGTTTCCACCATCTGGCCGGTTTCCGGGTCCTCGTAGATGATGGTGCCGGCATCCACGTTGCGCACCATCACCTTGGCCTGCAGCACCTTGCCGGTGCGCGGGCAGACGGGCAGGAAGGGGCTGTAGGTGGCCCGGCGCTCCTGGCCCAGGGTGGGCAGGATCACGTTGGTCACGGCGTCGTAGCGTTCCAGCACCCGCAGCAGGGTGGCGTCGAACTCGCCGGCCAGGTAGGCCTCGGTGGAGCTCTTGAACTCGTACTCGAAGCCGAAGGCGTCCAGGAACGACCGCAGGCGGGCGTTGTTGTGGTGGCCGAAGCTTTCGTGGGTGCCGAACGGGTCGGGGATGCGCGTCAGGGGCTTGCCCAGGTGCTGGGCCACCATGTCCTGGTTGGGCACGTTGTCGGGCACCTTGCGCAGGCCGTCCATGTCGTCGGAAAAGGCGATCAGGCGGGTGGGCAGGCCGGTCAGCACCTCGAAGGCGTGGCGCACCATGGAGGTGCGGGCGACCTCGCCGAAGGTGCCGATGTGCGGCAGGCCCGAGGGACCGTAGCCCGTTTCGAACAGCACCTCGCCCTTCGCGGGCCCTTCGGGGCCCACCTGTTTCAGCAGCGCCCGGGCCTCGGCGAAGGGCCAGGCGCTGGCATGGTGGGCCAGTTCGGCGGCGTGGGAGCGGGGCGGGCCGAGGTGCTGTCGGGCCATGGGTCGGGTCCTTGTGGCGTGGTCGCGGGCGTGGTCGCGGGCGCGGGGCGGATCAGGGTTGAAACCGGCGGACCGTAGGCGGCGGTGGGGTGCTGGTCAAGGGTGAGACGATGCGCGCACCACCGGTTCGTCGCCGAAGCCCGGGCCGTAGCGGGCCTTCACCCGTTCTTCAAGGTCCCGGTACCAGGCGGATTTCTTGGGCGCCCAATCATCGCAAGGGCGGAAGCGGCCTTCCAGCATGCGCCGGGGCGCGGCCTGGGCCCAGGTCATGGCGTGGATGCCCATGCGATGGGCCCGGCGGGGGGCGTCCTTCATCAGCAGCGGCGCGCCGATGTAGTCGTGCTCCTTGTAGCGGTTC
>JAGREA010000352.1 GCA_020446745.1 Rhodobacterales bacterium
CCGACTATATATGAAAGGCGCCTGGCATAGGCGACTCCTTTGTTGCGAACCGTTGTCGCCATGATGCCGGTTTTCCCTCAGACCCCGGCCTGGGGCTCGCGCAGCAGGGCCCGGATCACGGTGACGATGAACATGACGCCGCCGATGATGGCCAGCAGCGAGCCGATTCCGTAGACCACCATGCCGCCGTAGGCGAGAACCCCCTCGAGGCCCTGGGCGTTGCCGGCCACCTTGCGCATGGCGCCGTGACCGCCGGCCAGGAACAGTCCCAGGGAGAACAGCAGCTGCCCGCCGAAGAACAGCCAGATCTGGACGCGGATGGCCCGCCCGGCGCCCACCAGCCGGTCCTGAAGGGGCAGGAAGAAGACGAAGAACAGGCCCATGAACACCAGGTTCACGCCGGAGATGACGCCATGGTAGTGGGCTGGGGTGCGGGCGTCGGCCCCGTCCACGAACAGGCCCAGGACGCCGCCCAGGGCGAACTCGGCGAAGGACAGGACCAGGCACAGGAAACCGGGATCGCGCCAGGGCAGGGATCCCGCGACCCGGCGGCGGCGCAGGATCGACACCGTCAGCGCGCCGGCCACCAGGACCGTGGGTGGTGCCAGGGCGTACTGCAGGTTGGTGAAGGCGAGGATCTGCTCGGCGGTGAAGGGATCGTAGAGCCAGAACAGCACCGGCGCCGTCGCCGCCGACACCACCAGCCACAGCAGGGCCGCGTTGTAGGCGTTGGTCGACATGGGCGGTTCGTTAAAGGCGATTCCCGCCAGTAGGTACCAGCCCACCACCAGCATGGCCACGTTGACGAACTGCAGCACGTGGCCGCCGGCCCAGAACAGGTCTTCGTTATAGGCGTGGGTGGGCGGATCGCCGGCCAGCTCCGAGAGGGACAGGCCGAAGCAGAACAGGGCGATCAGATAGATCACGCCGCCGGCGAGGGCGCCGGTGCCGAGCGGGTTCAGGGTCGCGGTCCGGCCGGGCATGTTGAGGACCAGGCGCAGCACCACCAGGGCCAGGCCCGCGGCCAGGACCGCCAGGCCGGCGTAGTACAGGGGATCGATGATCACCGGCACGTAGTTGTTCAGGGACGGCGCGCCGCGGTCCAGCATGGCCGGCACCGCCAGCAGGACGACGGAAACCGCGGTCGCCAGCCAGCCGATGCGGCCCATGATCACCAGGCGCGGGGCGCCGTTGCCCACCTGCAGGGTGGCGACATAGGCGATGAACCCGAACACGGCCAGGAACCACACCACGAACGAGAAGATGACATGGATGATCAGGCCCTTCTCGAAGAAGTCCTTGGGCCAGGGGAAGACCTCGTGCACGCCCGGGGTCCGCGACAGGACCAGCAGCACGGCGAACAGGCCGGCACCGGCCAGGGACAGGATGGCGACCCAGGCCCAGCCCGCCATTTCCCGCTGGATGCAGGGGGCACAAGTGGAGTCGGACAGATCCTCGTAAAGGCCGCCGGCCAGGGACTGCCCGTGCGGCCAGGCCTTGAACGGCCTGCCGTCAGCCGCCGGCATAGGGATACATGTGGATGGTCATGACATAGACCACCACCCCGGAAATGCCCACGAACATCCAGATCGGCCAGGTGATCCGGGCCAGCCGCCGGTGGGCCTCGAAACGGCCGCGCAGGGCCCGCGCCACGGTCCAGGGCACCAGGGGCACGATCGCCACCGCCGCCAGGACGTGGATGATCAGCAGGGTGAAATAGATGGGCCGGACGATGCCCTCGCCGCCGAACTTCGCCAGGCCGGCGTTGAAATGGTAGATCAGGTAAAACACCAGGAACAGGGCCGACACGACAATGGCGCTCACCATGGCGGCCTTGTGCCGCTGCCGCTGGCCGGAGCGGATGAAGACGAACCCCATGGACAGGAGAATGACCGACAGGAGGTTCAGGACCGCCAGCAGGTGGGGAAAGTCGTTGATGGCCAAAGGACGCTCCCGGGTTCCGGATCAGGACATCTTCAGGATGATGCTGACGTACATGAAGATGGAGATCGCCGCCAGGGCGACCCCGAACATCACCAGTTTCTGCTTGCTGCTCATGGGACCTTGCTCGAATCCGTGGGGAAGGCTGGGTGTCGTACTGGCCGGGGCCGGCCGGGGCCGGCCGGGGCGAGCCGCTCGGGCACCGGGCGCCGGCATGAATAGGGGCCGCGGGCCGAAAAATCAAGGGATTCCCGGACCGCGGCCGAGCCGCGCACCGGTGGGGTGGGGAGGTGGCCCGCCCATAGGGGTGCACGTCCTTCCCCCATTCGGGTAAGGTTTGATGAAGGTCAAGGAAAGTGCCGTGAATTCGGCCTAGGGTACGCTGCCCAGGTCTGCAAAAAAGCCTTCCCCAATCTTTTCACTGTCATTATAAATTGCGCCAAGATCGACGGAGCGGGGTCGCTCCGTGGCAGGGGGCTGGCCAGTTTTATTCGATGGATCGCCAAGCGGTCGCGTCG
>JAGREA010000353.1 GCA_020446745.1 Rhodobacterales bacterium
ATCCGGTTTCTTGTCGGGTTTTGCGCCCGGCTTTTCATCCGGCTTCTCGCCGGGCTTTTCGCCGGGCTTTTCGTCGGGCTTGTCGTCGGGCTTGTCGTCAGGCTTGTCAGACGGTTCCTTGGCCGGCTTTTCCGGTTGGGGTTCGGGACGGGGTTCCGGTTCCGCCTGTGGTTCCGGCTCGGGTTCCGGTCGTGGTTCGGGCTCGGCCCGGGGTTCCGGCTCCGGTTCCGGCTGGGGTTCGGGTTCCGGTTCCGGCTGTGGTTCGGGCTCGGGTTCCGGATCGGGGTCCGGCGTGAACCAGGGGTCGGGGGCGCCGTCGGGGTCGATGGCGATGGAGAAGTCGCCGGTGGGCGTGCCGTCGGGGCCCAGGTCGCCGGCGAAACCGCGCAGGGGGCTGGAACCGCCGGTGCTGTGTGGACTGTTCTGCCAGGCCGTGAAGCGGCTGGTTGGTCGGCCCTGGTTGTCCAGGTAGCCGTTGCGGAACAGCCAGTCCCAGGCGTCCTTGCCGCCCAGGATGCGGGACCCGCCGCCCGTGTCGCCGCCGCCCGTGTCACCGCCGCCCGTGTCGCCCCCATGGGAGTCCGTGGCGCCCGCGGCGGCCCAGGCGGCGGCGTCGGCGGCGGCCATGGCGGCCTGGGCCGCGGCCATGGCGGCGGCCAGGCCCGCGCCGGCCAGAAGCTGGGCGATGGCGGCGGCGATGCCGGCGGACAGGGCGTCGTCGTCATAGCCGCCGCCGGTCAGGCCCGAGAACACGGGATCGGTGCGGTTGGAGACGGCCGCCCCGGCCAGGGCCATGTCCGGCAGCCGCGACCCCACCAGGTCGAACAGGCGGCGCCCTTCCGAACGCCCCTTATAGCGGTTGCAGGTGTCCACGCTGGGGTCGCCGCCCGAGGACGTGTGCACGGCGTGCAGGAAGGTGATGCTCCACGGCCCCACGTCGCGCAGGCCGATGACGGCGCATTCATAGTCCAGGCGGAAGCACTTGGATCCGCAGGACCCGGACGAGAGGGTATAGCGCCGCCCGGCGCTGCGCTCGTTGCTCATGGCCGACTGCATGGCGCCGAGCACGGGGGCCAGGCCGGTTTCCAGGGCCCCGTAGAAGGCCCGGGTGGTCAGGTCCAGCTTGTGGCTGGAATGGCTGATGCTGAGGGCGGTGGTGATGGTGGGGCCGTCGCGGAACCGGGCGCTGTGGCTGATGGCGCTGCCCGACGCGGTGCCGCCCAGGGCGCTCAGGGCCTGCATCATCTCGCGCGCCTCGCCGCCGCCGGACCGCATGACGTCCTGGGCCGTCATGATCCGGGTGGTGACCCGGTACGGGAAGTCCGACGCCCGCAGGGTCGCCTGGGCGGCCTCGGCCAGGCTGTTGGCCGTATGGGCCGCCTGCACGGCCACGGTGCCGGCCAGCACCAGGGACGAGGTGACCACCGCCACGGCCCAGGTGGCGGTGCCGGACCGTCCGCCCGCGGCCGGCCGTTGCCGGGCGTAGCGCACCAGCAGCAGCAGCGACAGGGTGGCCAGCATGGCGGTGGAAAAGGCGCTGGCCGCCAGGGTGACCTCCACCAGGTCCCGCAGGTTGAACAGGCGCACCACCTGGGCCAGGGCATAGGCCACCACCCACACCAGCACGTACAGCACCGTGCGCTGGGCGAACAGGCGGCCGTGCTGGACGAACAGCCGATGGCCCCGGCCCAGCAGGGCGCCGGGCACCAGGCCCACCAGGAAGCCCAGCAGGGGCAGGGTGGGATCGTCGGGTTCGAACAGGGCGACCTGGATGCCGAAACAGGCCAGGGCCATGATTCCCGGCAGGGCGGTGACAACCCAGCCCAGGGGCATGGGCTTGCGGCACGACCGGACCACGGTGAACGAGGAATAGAGCAGCAGGGCCAGCATGCCCAGGGGCGGGCTGACCTGCATCAGGGCCATGGAGGCGACGAAGACCACGCCCGAGATGATCAGGCTCTTGATCAGCGACCGCGCCACCGCGCGCACGACCTTTCCGTTGACCATCCGGCGTGTTCTCCACACGTCAACGGTGCGTTCCCCGACGGAGGATCAAATATACATCATTTTAACTGTGAAATACAGGCGGCCCCCGGTTGCAAGTGGCGCGGGGCGTCCAACCCCAGGGACCGGAAAGCGGCCTTACCGGCTGTCCAGGAAGGCGCGCCAGCCGCCGAATTCGGTGATGTCCTGGGCCCCCGCCAGGCCCGCCGGCTCGCAGATGAAGCCGGTCACCGCGGTGCCGTCCTCCAGGCTCACGGTTCCCAGGCCCAGGGGCTGGGGAATGCCGGCCATGAAGTCGGCCAGGCGGGCCCGGGGCAGGGCCCAGACCTCCAGGGCGATGGCCGACCCGCCGTCTTCCCCGTCAGGGATGCGCACCAGGCCCGGGCGTTCCGGCGGCCCGCCGGCCAGGCGGTACAGGCGATAGCGGGGGGCCGTGCTGCCGGCGTACAGGAACCGGCCGCCCAGGCGCGTGAGCTGCCCGTTCAGGGGCAGGCCCGCCATGTGGGCGCCCACGGCGGCCACGGCCACCTCGTCGGCCGCCGGGCCGGGCGGAGCCGGATTGACGGGCGCCAGGGGCCAGCCGGTGGTCCCGGTCTGGCCGCCGCGGCGGCGGTGCATGGCGGCGCCCACGGCGGCCAGGGTGGATTCGTGCCCGGCCCGGGCCAGCAGGGTCACGCTGCCGGGCAGGCCGTCGGGGCGCGGCCGGGTGGGCACGGCCAGGCCGCACAGGTCCAGCAGGTTGACGAAGTTGGTATAGGTGCCCAGGCGGTTGTTGGGCGTGATGGGGTCTTCCGCCAGGTCGGCCAGGCTGTAATAGGTGGGCATGGTGGGCACGCACAGCAGATCGCACCCGGCGATCACCGGGGCCAGGTCGCGGCGCATGTCCTGCAGGCGGTAGAAGCCCCGGAAGGCATCGGTGGCGCTGAACGCTTCGGCCCGGGCGATCACCTGGCGGGTGGCCGGGTGCAGGGCCTCGGGGTCGCGGTCCATCAGGTCCTGGACCACCGTGTGACGCTCGGCCACCCAGGCGCCCTCGTACAGCATCTCCGCCACGTCATAGAACGGCGTGAAGTCGATCTCGAAAATGGACCCGCCCATGGCCGACAGGTTTTCCAGGGCCGCCTCGAAGGCGATGGCCTGGTTGCGGTCGCCGTAGAACGGCCGGCTGCGCTCGTCGGGCACGCCGACGATGAACCGCGACGCCGGCAGGCCCAGGGGCGGCACCGGCACGGGCCGGGTGTAGGCGTCGTCCGGGTCCTGGCGCGACGCCACGGCGAACACGCCATAGGCATCGGCCACCGACAGGGCGAACACGGACACCGTATCCAGGGTGCGGCAGGCGGGCACCACGCCGGTGTTGGAAAGGGCCCCCAGGGTGGGCTTCAGGCCGATGATGCCGTTCAGGCCCGCCGGCACCCGGCCGGAACCGGCCGTGTCGGTGCCCAGGGCGAAGGTGACCAGCCCCCGGGCCACGGCGACGGCCGAGCCCGAACTGGACCCGCCGGGCACCAGCTTGGGGTCGAACACGTTGCGCGGCACGGGGTAGGGGGTGCGCACCCCCACCAGGCCGGTGGCGAACTGGTCCAGGTTGGTCTTGCCGATCAGCACCGCGCCCGCGGCCTTCAGCACCTTGACCACGAAGGCGTCCTTCTCGGCCGTGTAGGTGAAGGCCGGGCAGGCGGCCGTGGTGGGCGCGCCGGCGGCGTCGATGTTGTCCTTGATGGCGAAGGGCAGGCCCCACAGGGGCTTGGCCACGGGGTCGAAGGGGCCCAGTTTGGCCACCTGGGCGGCCACGTCGTCCCGATCCAGCAGGTGCAGGAAGATGCCCGGGTCGTCGGCCGCGGCGATGCGGCGGAAGGTTTCGTCCATCACCGCGTCCGGGTCCAGGCCGGCGGCGTAGGCGGTGTGGAGGTCGGCAATCTGGAAGGATTGGTCCGGCAACATGTCCTGCTCGCGTCTGCCCAAGGGATCGGCCATATGACCAGTTGAGACCGCCGCATTGTACTGCTAATTTTGGCTCGTGATGGTGCAATTTTTGCAGCGGTGGGAGCGCTGTCATGAAACATCTGACGTCCCTGCGGTATATCGAGGCCGTGGCCCGTTCCGGGTCCATCCGCCAGGCGGCGGAGACCCTGGCCATCACCTCGACGGCCCTGAACCGGCGCATCCTGGCCATGGAGGAGGACCTGGGGGTCCCCATCTTCGAGCGCCTGCCGCGCGGCGTGCGCCTGTCGGCGGCCGGCGAGATCCTGATCCACCACATCCGCACCCAGATCAGCGACATGGAGCGGGTGAAAAGCCAGATCGCCGACCTGTCGGGCGAACGGCGGGGGCACATCGCCATCGCCTGCAGCCAGGCCCTGCTGCCCCACTTCCTGCCCGAGCAGATCGCCGTCTACCGGGGCGCCCATTCGGCGGTGACCTTCGAGGTGCTGCTGCGCGACCGGGATGCCGCCGAGCGCGCCCTGGTGGACATGACCGCCGACCTGGCCCTGGTGTTCGAACCCGTGCGCATGGCCGAGTTCGAGGTGCTGCTGACCGTGCGCCAGCCGGTCCACGTGGTGATGACCCGCCACCACCCCCTGGCCGGCCACCGCACCCTGCGCCTGCGCGACTGCCTGGCCCACCCCGTGGCCCTGCCCACGGAAGCCTACGGCGTGCGCCACCTGCTGGAGGCGGCGGTGCGGCGCACGTCGCTGAACCTGCGCCCGGTGGTGGAATCGGATAGCTTCGAGTTCCTGCGCTTCCAGGCCCTGAGCGAGGACATCCTGACCTTCCAGATCCCCATCGGCCTGCCCGAGCCGGGCCAGTGGCCCCACATGGTCAGCCTGCCCCTGGACGAACGGGACGTGCCGCCGGGGATTCTGTACTTCGGCCAGCTCAAGGGCCGCACCCTGCCCGTGGCGGCGGCCCGCTTCGCCCAGCAGCTCCAGGAACGGTTCACCGAGCGGTTCGATTGCGTGTAACCGGTGCGTGTGACGGGATGGGGGTTCAACCGCTGCGTTTTTTGCAGCATGTCGAGATGATAATAGCAGCATTCTGAAGCGCAGTTGGCCCGGTATGGTCTTGCCCAGGGTATCGAGTGTCCCGTGTTGCAGACCCATCGGAGACCAGACATGGCCAGCAAGTTCACCATCGACCGCCGCGCGGTCCTGCGCGGCATCGCCGCCGGAGGCGCCCTGGGCGCCAGCGCGACCCTGCCGTTCCGCCCCGCCTTCGCCAAGACCACCACCGTGGGCTTCATCTATGTGGGCGCCCGCGACGACTACGGCTACAACCAGGCCCACGCCGAGGGCGCGGCGGCCCTGAAAAGCCTGCCCGGCATCAAGGTGGTGGAGGAGGAGAACGTCCCCGAGACCGTGGCCGTGCAGAAGACCATGGAAAGCATGATCAACCTGGACGGGGCGACGCTGCTGTTCCCCACCTCGTTCGGCTATTTCGATCCGCACATGCTGAAGATGGCCAAGAAGTACCCGGACCTGACGTTCCTGCACTGCGGCGGCCTGTGGACGGCCGGCAAGCACCCCAAGAACACCGGCAGCTACTTCGGCTACATCGACGAGGCCCAGTACCTGTCGGGCATCGTCGCCGGCTACGCCAGCAAGTCCAAGAAGCTGGGGTTCGTGGCCGCCAAGCCCATTCCCCAGGTGCTGCGCAACATCAACTCGTTCACCCTGGGCGCCCAGTCCGTGGACCCGACCATCACCTGCCAGGTGATCTTCACCGGTGAATGGTCCATGCCGGTGAAGGAGGCCGAGGCCACCAACAGCCTGGCCGACCAGGGCGTGGACGTGGTGACCTGCCACGTGGACGGCCCCAAGGTGGTGGTGGAAACGGCCGAGAAGCGCGGCCTTTACACCTGCGGCTACCATGCCTCGCAGGCGCCCCTGGCGCCCAAGGGCTACCTGACCGGCGCCGAGTGGAACTGGTCCAAGGTCTATACGGACTACGTGAACCTGTTCACCGCCGGCAAGCCCATCCCCAACCTGGTGCGCGGCGGCCTGAAGGAAGGCATCGTCAAGACGTCGGCCTACGGCCCGGCCGCCTCGGCCGAGGCCCGCAAGCACGCCGACGCCGTGAAGGCCAAGTTCATGGCCGGCGACATGGTGATCTACAAGGGCCCCATCGAGACCAACGACGGCAAGACCATCGTCGCCGCCGGCACGTCCCACGGCCAGACGGACATCTGGCTGGAATCCATGGACTGGCTGGTGAAGGGCGTGATCGGCGGCACCTGACCATGCCCGGGTTCGCGGTCCGGCTGCTGGGCGCCTCGGAAGCCCTGGTCCTGCCCCTGGCGGCCCTGGCGGCGTCGATGGTCCTGTTCGGGATCTTCGTGACGCTGGCCGGGGTCGACCCGGTGGAGGTCTTCGCCCTCATGTACAAGGGGGCCTTCGGTACCGCGTTCTCCATCCAGAACACCCTGCAAAGGGCGGCGCCGCTCGTCCTCGCCGCCCTGTGCACGGCCCTGCCGGCCCAGTTGGGGCTGGTCATCATCGGCGGCGAGGGGGCGCTGGTCATGGGCGGGTTGACCGCCGTGGCCGCCGCCCTGGCCCTGCCCGCGGGCACGCCGCCCCTGGCTGTGCAGATCGCCATGGCCGCCGCCGGCATGGCTGCCGGGGGCGCCTGGATCGCCCTGTCGGGCGCCCTGCGCCATTTCCGGGGCGTCAACGAGACCATCTCCAGCCTGCTGCTCACCTACATCGCCATCGCCATCCTGAACCACATGGTTTCCGGGCCCATGCGCGACCCGGCCAGCCTGAACAAGCCGTCCACCCCGCCCATCGGCGACGCCAACATGATCGGCTCCATCCCCGGCATGGACGTGCACTGGGGGCTGGTGTTCGGCATCGTGTTCTGCATCGGCGCCTGGGTGCTCATGGACCGCACCACCTTCGGCTTCGCGGCCCGCATGGTGGGCGGCAACGTGCGCGCCGCGGCCATGTCCGGCCTGCCCGTGGGGCGGCTGCTGATCATCACCTGCTTCATCGCCGGAGCCGCCGCCGGCCTGGCCGGCATGGTCGAGGTGGCGGCCGTGCACGGGGCCGCCAACGCGCCCCTGGCCGCCGGCTACGGATACACCGGCATCCTGGTGGCCTTCCTGGCCCGCCAGAACCCCCTGGCGGTGATTCCCGTGGCCATCCTGCTGGGCGGCATCGACGCCAGCGGCGGCCTGCTGCAACGGCGCCTGGACCTGCCCGATGCCACGGTCATGGTCCTGCAGGGCATCATCTTCGTGGTCATCCTGGCCAGCGAGACCCTGTACGGCCGGTTCCGCGTCTTCAACCCGAAGGAGGCCGCGTGATGGCCACCGCCGCCGACCTGGGCTTCTGGACCGTGCCCCTGGCCATCTTCGCCGGCGCCATCCGCGTCAGCACGCCGTTCCTGCTGGTCAGCCTGGGCGAATGCCTGACCGAGCGGTCGGGGCGCATCAACCTGGGCCTGGAAGGCACCCTGGTGATGGGCGCCATGTCGGGCTACGCGGTGTCGTACCTCAGCGGCTCGCCGTGGCTGGGGGTGCTGGTGGCGGGGCTGGTGGGCAGCCTGTTCGGCGCCGTCCACGCGGCCATCTGCAACATGCCCAAGGTGAATGACATCGCGCTCGGTATTGCCCTGATGCTGTTCGGCACCGGCCTGGCCTTCTTCCTGGGCAAGGGCTTCATCCAGCCCAAGGCGCCCAACCTGCCGGCCATCCCCCTGGGCTGGTGGAGCGACGTGGAACAGATCCGTTCGGCCCTGGACATCAACGTGCTGTTCCTGTTCGGCCTGGCCATGACGCCGGCCATCCTGTTCTTCCTGAACCGCACCCGCTGGGGCCTGGTGCTGCGCACCGTGGGCGACAGCGAGGACGCGGCCCGGGCGGCCGGATTCTCGGTCAACCGGGTGCGCCTGTTCGCCACCATGGCCGGCGGCTTCCTGGCCGGGGTGGGGGGCTCGTTCCTGTCCCTCTACTACCCCGGAAGCTGGAACGAGGGCCTGTCCAGCGGCCAGGGCATCACCGCCGTGGCGCTGGTCATCTTCGCCCGCTGGAACCCGCTCTACTGCTTCTATGCCTCGCTGCTGTTCGGCGGCGCAGGGGCCCTGGGCCCGGCCTTGCAGGCGGTGGGCATCACCCACGGCTACTACCTGTTCAACGCGGCGCCCTACATCCTGACCCTGGGCATCATGATCCTGGCCTCGTCGTCCACCCGCCGGTTCTCCGGCGCGCCGGGCGAACTGAGCGTGACACGATAAGAGGAGACGACATGAGCGGCTTAGGCGGCCTCAACAAGTCCCCCAACGGTCTGGTGCTGGGCATGGTGCAGCTACAGTTGCCCGTGGTGGAGAACCCCGACCACCTGGCGGCCCAGACCCGCACCATCGTCGACATGGTGGCCAAGGCGCGGCGCAACATGCCCACCATGGACCTGGTGGTGTTCCCCGAATACGCCCTGCACGGCCTGTCCATGGACACCAACCCCGAGATCATGTGCCGCCTGGACGGACCCGAGGTGGCGGCCTTCAGGCAGGCCTGCGTGGACAACGCCATCTGGGGCTGCTTCTCGATCATGGAGCTGAACCCGGAAGGCAACCCCTACAACTCGGGCCTGATCATCGACGACACCGGCGAGATCCGGCTCTATTACCGCAAGATGCACCCCTGGGTGCCGGTGGAGCCCTGGGAGCCCGGCGACCTGGGCATCCCCGTGTGCGACGGCCCCAACGGGTCCAGGATCGCCCTGATCATCTGCCACGACGGCATGTTCCCGGAAATGGCCCGCGAGGCCGCCTACAAGGGGGCCGAGGTGATGATCCGCACGGCCGGCTACACGGCGCCCATCCGCGAAAGCTGGGGCTTCACCAACCAGGCCAACGCCTTCTGCAACCTGATGGTCACGGCCAACGTGTGCATGTGCGGGTCCGACGGTACCTTCGATTCCATGGGCGAGGGGATGATCGTCAATTTCGACGGTACCGTCCTGGCCCGCGGCGGCGGCCGCCCCGACGAGATCATCACCGCCGAGGTGCGCCCCGACCTGGTGCGCGAGGCCCGCGTGGAATGGGGCGTGGAAAACAACATCTACCAGTTCGGCCACCGGGCCTACGTGGCCGTACGGGGCGGGGCGCGGGACTGCCCCTACACCTACATGCAAGACCTGATGGCCGGCCAATACCGGCTGCCCTGGGAAGACCAGGTGAAGGTCACCGACGGCACGTCCTGCGGCTTCGATGCCCCCACCCGCGACTACAAGGGGAACCCCGATGGGTGACATTCACATCAATTCAACGCCTTACGCCTGGCCGTTCGACGGAGACTTGAGGCCCGACAACACGGCGCTGATCATCATCGACATGCAGACGGACTTCTGCGGCATCGGCGGCTACGTGGACCAGATGGGCTATGACCTGTCCCTGACCCGGGCCCCCATCGAACCCATCAAGGCCGTGCTGGCGGCCATGCGGGCCAAGGGCTACACCATCATCCACACCCGCGAGGGCCACCGGCCGGACCTGTCGGACCTGCCGGCCAACAAGCGGTGGCGCTCGCAGCAGATCGGCGCCGGCATCGGCGACCCGGGCCCCTGCGGCAAGATCCTGGTGCGCGGCGAAGCGGGGTGGGACATCATCCCCGACCTGTATCCCCAGGACGGCGAACCGATCATCGACAAGCCCGGCAAGGGCTCGTTCTGCGCCACGGACCTGGAGTTGATCCTGCACACCCGGGGCATCCGCAACATCATCCTGACCGGCATCACCACGGACGTGTGCGTCCACACCACCATGCGGGAAGCCAACGACCGGGGCTTCGAATGCGTGCTGCTGGAGGACTGCTGCGGCGCCACCGACCAGGGCAACCACGACCACGCGGTGAAGATGATCAAGATGCAGGGCGGGGTGTTCGGCGCCGTCTCCAATTCGGCCGACCTGATCGCGGGCCTGCCATGAACGCCGCCGCCGCCGCCGCGCTGGAGATCGTCCACAACGCCAACCAGCCCATCGGGCTGGAGGTGCTGGGCCTGACCAAGCGGTTCGGCGACTTCACGGCCCTGGAAGACGTGACCATGACCGTCGCCCCGGGTTCGTTCCACGCCCTGCTGGGCGAGAACGGGGCCGGCAAGAGCACCCTGGTGAAGTGCGCCATGGGCTTCCACCCCATGTCTTCCGGCTCGATCCTGGTGGGCGGCCACGAATACGACATCGACAATCCGCAGACGGCCCACGCCCTGGGCCTGGGCATGGTCTATCAGCACTTCACCCTGGTGCCCCACATGACGGTGCTGGAAAACCTGGTGCTGCCCCGCGACGACCTGCCGCCGGTGATCGACTGGGCGGCCGAGCGGGCGGGGGTGGAGGAGTTCATCGCCGACATGCCCTTCCAGGTGCCCCTGGGCACCCGGGCCCGGGACCTGGCGGCCGGCGAGAAGCAGAAGGTGGAGATCCTGAAGCAGCTCTACCTGGGCTGCCGGTTCCTGATTTTGGACGAGCCCACCTCGGTGCTGACTCCCGGCGAGGCCGACGAGGTGCTGGGCCTGATCCGCGACATGACCCGCAACGACGGCCTGACCGTGCTGATGATCACCCACAAGTTCCGCGAGGTCATGGCCTTCGCCGACGAGGTGTCGGTGCTGCGTCGGGGCCGCTACGTGGGCGGCGGCCGCACGGCCGACCTGACGCCCGACGACATGGCCCGCATGATGGTGGGGGCCGAGGTGGTGAAGGAGGGCATGGAGCGCGCCGCCAACGAGCCCGGCGCCGTGCGCCTGCGCCTGGAGGGCCTGTCGGCCGAGGACGACACGGGCCTGCCGGCGGTGACGGGGGTCAGCCTGTCCGTGCGCGGCGGCGAGATCCTGGGCATCGCCGGGGTGTCGGGCAACGGCCAGAAGGAACTGGTGCAGGTGCTGGCCGGGCAGCGGGCGCCCACGGGCGGCGCCATGGAGATCCATGGCACGCCCTATGGCGCCAGCCGCGAGGAGATGCGCCGCCACAAGGTCTACTGCCTGCCGGAAGAGCCCCTGCGCAACGCCTGCGTGCCGCGCATGAGCGTGGTCGAGAACCTGTCGTTCCGCACCTTCGACCGGCCGCCCCAGGCGCTGGGCAACTGGTGGCTCA
>JAGREA010000354.1 GCA_020446745.1 Rhodobacterales bacterium
CAGCGCCGCCCTGGTGGGGGCCACGGGCACGGCCGTGCTGGGCTTCACCGGCGCGGCGGCAGTGGGCATCACCTTCGTGGGCAGCCTGGCGCTGTCGATGATCGGCCAGGCCCTGCAGCCCAAGGCGAAGAAGCCCACCCCGGCGACGCCCTTTGCCACGGAAGCCGAGTCCAGTACCGCCATGATCCGCCAGGCCGTGATGCCGCGGCGGCGGGTGTATGGCGAGGTGCGGATTTCCGGTGTGCTGACGTTCTACGAAGCTACCAACGGCAACCAGAATCACCACTACGTGGTGACGCTGTGCGACGGCCCGGTGGCCGGCATCGGCACGGTGTGGCTGGATGATCAGCCGATCTACGACGACCAGATCGGCGCCGACGGCTGGGTGACGGACGGTGATTTCACCGACAAGGTGCGCATCAAGAAACACCTGGGCAGCCTGTCCCAGGCCGCCGACGCCGACCTGATCGGCGCCATTGCCCGCCTGGACAGCACTTTCCGGGGCCAGGGAATCGCCTACATTTACATCGAGGTGGATTGGGACCGCGACACCTTTCCCAACGGGCTGCCCGACGTGTCGGCCTGGGTGCGCGGCCAGGAGGTGACGGACCCCCGCACCGCCGCCGTGGGCTGGACGGACAACGCGGAACTGGGTCTGCGGCACTACCTGATGGACCCCATCACCTGCGGCCTGGGCGTGATGCCGGCCGACCTGGACGCCACCGTGTGGGACGCCGGGGCCAACACCTGCGACGAAATCGCCGACGTCCTGCAGGTGGACCACGACGTGGCGTCGGTGGACGTGGACACGGGCCGGTTCACGCTTGAGGACGAGGTGCTGCGCTTCGCCACCGGCGACCAGGTGGAGGTCAGCAGCACCGGCACCCTGCCGGCGGGCCTGTCGGCGGCCACGGATTATTTCGTCATCATCGACCGCGAGGCCAAGGTTCCCCGCCTGGCCCTGGCCGACAGCCTGGCCAACGCCCGGGCCCGGGTGTCGCTGGACATCACCGACGCCGGCAGCGGCGTGCTGACGATCAGCAAGACCGGCGAGCCGCGCTACACGGCCGGCGGCATGGTCAGCGCCGACAAGGCGCCGCATGAGAACATCGAGGACATCCTTTCCGCCATGGGCGGCAGCCTGACCACGGGCGGGTCCGGCTGGCGCGCCGGGCCGGGGCACTACACCGCGCCCACGGTGACGTTCGATGAAGACGACATGGTGACCCCCCTGAAGGTGTCCACCCGGCACCCGCGGCGCGAGCGGTTCAATTCGGTGATCGGAAAATACGTGCCCGGCGCGCAGTCCGACGGGCAGCCCGTCAGCTACCCCGTGGTGGAGCCGCTGACGTACAAGACGGCCGACGGCGGCACCCGGGTGCAGACCACCCTGGACCTGCCGTTCACCAACCGCCCGGCCACGGCGCAGCGCCTGGCCCGGCGCCATCTTGAGGCCCACCGGCGGGAACGCACCATCGAGGTAACGGTGAATTTGCGCGGCCTGCTGGTGCAGCCCGGCGACGTGGTGGGCATCAGCAACGCCCGGCGCGGCTGGACGGCCAAGCCCTTCCGGGTGGTGGTGTGGCGCCTTGGCCCGGGGCCCGATGGCGGCATGGCCGTGGGCCTGACGCTGCGGGAAACCCACGCCGACGTGGACGCCTGGAACCCGGCCAACGACGAAACCCTGTTCCAGCCCGGCCCGCGCGGCGTGGCGGGGA
>JAGREA010000355.1 GCA_020446745.1 Rhodobacterales bacterium
ACCGCCACGACCAGGGCGTGCAGACGGGGGGTCAAACGTCTCATGGCCGGATTATCACCCAGGGCGGGGACACCTTCAACGTCCGGCGACGCCGGGCAGCAGCGGCACGAACCGCACCGGGCCCAGGTCTTCGCGGCGCAGCACGTGGCCGTCGCGGCGCAGGCGCACCAGGCGCTGGTGGCCCTCGGCGTCCTCCAGGGGCGCCACAAGCAGGCCGCCGTCGCCCAGCTGGTCCACCAGGTTCTGGGGGATGCGGCCGTCGGCGGCGGCGGTGACCATGATGCGGTCGAACGGCGCCTGCTGGGGCCAGCCCAGCATGCCGTCGCCGATGCGGGTGGTCACGTTGGTGATCTTCAGGGCATCCAGCAGGCCCTGGGCCCGTTCGGCCAGGGGCGGATGGCGCTCGATGGTGTAGAGCCGCCGGCACAGGGTGGCCAGCACCGCCGCCTGGTAGCCGGAACCGGTACCCACCTCCAGCACCTTCATGCGTTCGCCCACCTGCAGGGCTTCCGACATGCGGGCCACCACGCTGGGCATGCTGATGGTCTGGTGGTGGCCGATGGGCAGGGTGGTGTCCTCATAGGCCCGGTCGCGGAAGGTGTCGGGCACGAACTTCTCGCGGGGAATGCGCTCGATGGCCGCCAGCACCCGGGTGTCGGTCACGCCCTTGCGGCGCAGGTCCAGCACCAGGCGGATCTTGCGCGACGCCGGCACGGCGTCCCGGTGCCTGTCTCCGGTCACGCCAGGGCGGCCTTCAGGGCGGCCAGCACCGGGTCGTGGGTCAGGTCCACGGTCAGGGGCGTCAGCGAAATGGCGCCGCGGGTGGTGGCTTCCAGGTCGGTGTCGGCGCGCGACGGGTCCTCGCCCCGCTGCACGCCGAACCAGTAGTAGGGCTCGCCGCGCGGGTCCTCGCGCTCCACCAGCTCGCCGCCGATCTTGCGCTTGCCCTGGCGGCAGGCCTCGACGCCCGTCACCGCATCGGCCGGCACGTCGGGGAAGTTCACGTTCATGACCACGCCGGGAGGCCAGGCCACGCCGGCCAGGATGTCCATGACCTTGGGGATCCAGTGGGCCGAGGTGTCCCACGGCGTGCGGGTGCGTTCGTCGCACACCTGGCTGAAGGCGATGGCCGGCAGGTCCAGCAGCGTGCCTTCCATGGCCGCCGCCACGGTGCCGGAATAGATCACGTCCTCGCCCAGGTTGCCGCCCCGGTTGACGCCCGAGATCACCAGGTCCGGCCGCTTGCCGCGCATGATCTGGTTGACGCCCAGCAGCACACTGTCGGTGGGCGTGCCGGAAACGGCATAGCGCCTGTCGCCCAGGTGGCGCACCCGCAGGGGGTGGCGCAGGGTCAGGGAATGGCTGGCCGCCGACTGTTCCGATTCCGGGGCCACCACCCAGATTTCCGCCACCAGGGGCGCCAGGGCCTCTTGCAGCACCTTGATGCCGGGGGCGTGCACGCCGTCGTCGTTGGACAGCAGCACCCGGCACTGGGACAGGGGCTTGGTCAGCACCGCCCTACTCCGCCTTTCCGATGACCTCGACGCCGCCCATGTAGGGCCGCAGCACATCGGGCACGACGATGGAACCGTCGGCCTGCTGGTAGTTTTCCATCACCGCCACCAGGGCCCGGCCCACGGCCACGCCCGAACCGTTCAGGGTGTGCACGAAGCGGG
>JAGREA010000356.1 GCA_020446745.1 Rhodobacterales bacterium
GCTCGAATTGATTAGTCCTTGAACATTCTCGCCGGTCAATGACTGTTTATTCAGGCACTGCAATCTGCGCTGCGCACCTGCGGATCAGTCCGTGTTGCGCGAGGTTGCGCGGGCGCGGCTGCGCAGGACGACGTAGATGGCCGGGATGACCAGCAGGGTCAGCGCCGTGGACGAGGCCAGGCCGAACACCATCGAGATGGCGAGCCCCTGGAAGATGGGGTCGGCCAGGATGAAGGCGGCGCCGATCATGGCCGCCACGGCGGTCAGGAAGATGGGCTTGAAGCGGATCGCCCCGGCCGTCAGAAGAACATCGCGCAGGGACCGCTCGGGCGCCCGCAGGTGGTTGATGAAGTCCACCAGCAGGATCGAGTTGCGCACGATGATCCCGGCCAGGGCGATGAAGCCGATCATGGACGTGGCGGTGAACGGCGCGCTGAACAGCCAGTGGCCCAGCATGATGCCCACCAGGGTGAGCGGCACCGGGGTGAGGATCACCAGGGGCACCTTGAAGCTGCCGAACTGCCCCACCACCAGCAGATAGATGGCCAGCAGGGCGAACACGAAGGCGATGCCCATGTCGCGGAAGGTGACGAAGGTGATCTCCCACTCGCCGTCCCACAGCACCGACACCGACCCCTCGTCCAGGGGCTGGCCCACGTAGCGCACCGGCGGCGGGCCGTCGTGGCCCCAGTCCATGGTCTTCAGGGCGTCCTCGATGGCGAACATGCCGTAGATGGGGGCCTCGAAGCGGCCGGCCAGGTCGCCCATGACCATCTCGGCGAAGTGGCCGTCGCGGCGGAACAGGGGATAGGAGGCACGCTCGCGGACCACCTTCACCACGTCGCCCAGTTCCACCACGGCGCCCGTGTCGGCGGCCTCGCCGGGGGCCGGCACGGGGGTGGCCAGCAGGCGTTCGTCCAGGGCCAGGCCCGCCTTGGGCAGGCGCACGGCGATTTCCACCGGGTTCACCCCGGCGCCGCGATGGGAATAGCCCACCCCCACCCCGCCGATCAGGGCGGAGATGGTGTCGAACAGGTCCTGTTCCTGCACGCCGTGGAATTCCAGGTTCTCCTGGTCGATCTCCAGGCGCACGCGCTCGGGCGGGGTGCCGAAGGAATCGTCCACGTCGACCACGAAGTCCACGCTTTCGAAGGCCTGGCGCACCTTCATGGCGGCGGCGCGGCGGCTGTCCTGGTCGGGGCCGTAGACCTCGGCGATCAGGGTGGACAGCACGGGCGGGCCCGGCGGCACCTCGACCACCTTGACGCTGGTGCCCGGCGGCACCGGCAGGCCCTTCAGGCGCTCACGGACTTCGAGCGCGATGTCGTGGCTCTGGCGCGACCGGTCGTGCTTGGGCGTCAGGTTGACCTGCAGGTCCCCCTGCCAGGGGTTTTCCCGCAGGTAGTAGTGGCGCACCAGGCCGTTGAAGTTGAACGGCGCCGCCGTGCCCGCATAGGCCTGCAGGTTGGTCACCTCGGGAATGCCGGCCAGGCGGTCGGCGGCGGCCATCAGCACGCGCTCGGTGGCTTCCAGGCTGGCGCCTTCCGGCAGGTCGACGACGATCTGGAATTCCGACTTGTTGTCGAACGGCAGCAGCTTCACGGTCACGTCGCGGGTGGCGAACAGGCCCAGGCTGGCGATGGTGATCACCGCCACCACCCCCAGGAAGATCCCGGCCCGCGCCCGGCCCACCAGCAGCGGCCCGGCCACCTTGCGGTAGACCCGGCCCATGACGCCTTCATCGTGGCCGTCGTCGCCGTGCCCGTCAGCGCCTTCGGCGGGGGCCGCGTCGGGGGCCGGCAGGTCGCGGCCGCGGCAGCCGATGGTGCACAGCAGCCAGGGCGTCATGATCACGGCGACGAAGAACGAGAACAGCATGGCCGCCGAGGCGTTGGCCGGAATGGGGCTCATGTAGGGGCCCATCAGGCCCGACACGAACATCATGGGCAGCAGCGCGGCGACGATGGTCAGGGTGGCGATGATGGTGGGGTTGCCCACTTCCGCCACCGCCTTGATGGTGGACTGCACGGGGTTGGCCGTGCCGCCCATCTTCCAGTGGCGGACGATGTTTTCCACCACCACGATGGCGTCGTCCACCAGGATGCCGATGGAAAAGATCAGGGCGAACAGGCTGACCCGGTTGATGGTGTAGTCCATCAGCCAGGCGGCGAACAGGGTGAGCAGGATGGTGGTGGGCACCACCACCAGCACCACCAGGCCCTCGCGCCAGCCCAGCATCACGGTGATCAGGATGACGATGGAAATGGTCGCCAGGCCCAGGTGGAACAGCAGCTCGTCGGACTTTTCCAGGGCCGTGGCGCCATAGTCGCGGGTCAGCTTCACCTCCACGCCCGGCGGCACCAGGCGGTCGCGCACGGCGGCCAGCTGGGCCAGGGCCTGGTTGGCCACGTCCACGGCGTTGGCGCCCTCGCGCTTGGCCAGGGCGATGGTCACCGCCGGCTTGCGGGTCCAGCCCTCCTGCCCCGCCGTGGGCGGTTCCAGGTGCCACACCCGGTGTTCCTCGGGCTTGGCGCCCACCACCACGTGGGCCACGTCCTTCACATAGACCGGCCGGCCGTCGCGGGTGGTGATCAGCAGCTGGCCGATGTCGGGGATGCCCTGCAGGGTCTGGCCGGCCACCACGGGCAGCGAGCGCCCCTTGTCGCGCAGCGCGCCCACCAGGAACGAGCGGTTGGCGTTCTTCACCTTGGCCACCAGCTGGCCCAGGGTGACGCCGTACAGCGACAGGCGTTCCGGGTCGGGCTCCACGCGGATCTGCGCCGGGCGGCCGCCGGTGATGAAGGTCAGCCCCACGTCGGACACCTTCACCAGCTCGTAGACCAGTTCCTCGGCGATGTCGTACAGCGCCGCGTCGTTCCACCGTTCGGCCACGGCGTCGCTGGGCGTCAGGGTCAGGGTGACGATGGGCACGTCGTTGATGCCCCGGCCCACCACGTGGGGTTCGGGGATGCCGATGGGCAGGCGGTCCAGGTTGGCGCGGATCTCGTCGTGCACGCGCACGATGGCCACGTCTTCCGACGTGCCCACGTCGAACCGGGCGGTGACGATCACCCGGTCGTCCTCGCTGAGGGAATAGACGTGCTCGACCTCGTTGATGCCCTTGATGATGTCTTCCAGGGGCTCGGTGACCAGCTCCACGGCCTCGGCCGCCTTCAGGCCGTTGGCGTCGACCACGATGTCCACCACCGGCACGCTGATCTGCGGCTCCTCCTCGCGCGGCAGGGCCAGCAGGGCCAGGATGCCCAGCACCACCGACGCCATCAGGAACAGGGGCGTCAGGGGCGAACGGATGAAGGTCCGGGTCAGGACCCCGGAAATGCCCAGTTTCATGGTCCCGCCCCCTACTTGCCGGCGGCCGTGGTCAGCACGTCGCCGGGCTGCAGGCCGGACAGGACCTCCACCCCGCCATCCACGGCGGCGCCGGTCTGCACCACGGCCTCGTCACCGCTTTTCAGGCTGACGAAGGTCAGGCCGAAGCGCTGGTACAGGTATTCGGCCGGCACCACGAAGGTGGTGCGCTGGCCCGTGGGCACCCGCACGGACACCCGCTCGCCGACGAAGAAGCCGCCCAGGCCGGCCACGGTCACGTCGGCCACCACCCGGCCCTGGTTCATTTCCGGGTACACCTGGGCGATGGTGCCGGGCTGGGTGTTGCCGTCGCGGTCCACCACATCCACCGTGTCGCCGGCCTTCAGGAAGCGGGCGTGGCGTTCGGGCAGGCGCATGCGCAGCAGATAGGCGTTGGCGGCGATGGTGGCCACGGGCTCGCCGGGCAGGATCACCGCGCCGGTGGTCACGTGCACGTTCAGCACCCGGCCGGCCGTGGGGGCCTTCACCGCGCCCTCGGCCTGCTGCTGGCGGATCACGTCGCGCTCGGCGCGCACCGCCGTCAGGGCCTTCGAGGCCACGTCCAGGGCCGTTTCCGCCGAATCCAGCTTGGCCTGCGAGGTGGCGCCCGACTGGCGCAGCTTGCGGGCCCGGTCCAGTTCCGTGCGGGCCAGGTTGACCTGGCTCTGGGCCGAGGAAATGCGCGCCGACACGGCGTCCAGCTGCAGCGGCAGCTTGGGGTCTTCCACCCGGGCGATCTCCTGGCCGGCCTGCACCACCGTGCCCTCGTCCACCAGCAGGTCCACCACCGTGCCGCCGATTCGCGCCCGCGCCGGGGTCACGTCGGCCGTTTCCACCGTGGCGAACACGGCCTTGCGGTCGGTGATGGTGGTTTCGGTCACCGTGAAATCCGCCGCCTGCGCGGATGCCCCCAGGGATGCCCCCAGAGATGCCCCCAGGGCCACGGCCAGGGCCAGGGCCAGGGAAATGGCCCGGGAAACGGCCCGGGAAACAGCCCAGGCCGGCCGGATTCCGGGGGTCGCGGGGATGGAATTCTGAACAGCCATGGTCACGGTCACCTTCTGGTCATGGTCTTGGCGCGGCCCCCGTCCGGGCATCCTTGCGCGGGCGAACAGGGTTGCAGCAACAGCATTTGACATATATATTAGAATAATCTAAATTAGCAAGCATGGAAATACAAGGCGTGTTTCTTTGGACGGCCGAGACCATAAGGGGGATGTCGAGGCCGCCCCAAACGTCAACCAGGAGTCTAGCATGTCCGCTGACAAGACCGTCATCATGCTGAACCTTGCCGCCATGGCGCTCTTCCTTGCGCTGGCGATAATGCTCCACCCATACTGGATGTTCGGCGTCATCGCCGTCGGTATGAACTTCACCCGGGCGATTCTCAACGGCCAGTGCCTGATCGTCCAGGGTTTGCGGCAGCTTGGCCTTCGGCCGGGCAGCCTTTTCGACTGACCCGCCGCGGGCCGGCATGGCGACCGGACGCGGAAACGAGAACGAAGGAGCGGGAACCATGTCCATCGATCGCCTTGTCATGGCCTTTGCCGGCCTGATGATTCTGCTGAGCGTCGCCCTGTCGCAGCTGCACCACGTGTACTGGCTGTGGTTCACGGCGTTCGTCGGCGCCAACCTGCTGCAGGCGGCCTTCACCGGCTTCTGCCCCCTGGCCATGATCTTGAAGAAGATCGGCGCCAAGCCCGGCAAGGCGTTCGGCTGAGGAATCCCCTCCCCCCCCAGGAAACCGGGCCAGGAAAGCGGGCCAGGTAAGCGGAAACGGCGCGGTGCTCAGTCGTAGCGCAGGCGCCGTTCCTCGATGCCGTCCGGGTCCTGGTGGACCAGCACGTCGGCTTCCGGGTAGGCGGCTTCCACGGCCAGCATGACCCGTTCGGCGATGTCGTGGGCGGCCCGCAGGTTCTGCCGGCCGTCCATTTCCACGTGCAGCTGGATGAACACCTGGTTGCCCGACGACCGGGTGCGCATGTCGTGCACGTCCAGCACCCCGGGCTGGTCCATGGCGATTTCCTTGATCCGGGCCCGCTCCTCGTCGGGCAGTTCCCGGTCCATGAGCAGGTTCAGGGATTCCATGCCGATCTGCCAGGCGCCCCACACGATGTAGGCGGCGATGGCGCCGGCGAACAGGGGATCGGCCAGGGACCAGCCCAGCTGGCTGGACAGCAGCAGCGACACGATGACCCCCGCGTTGACCAGCAGGTCGGCCTGGTAGTGCAGCGAATCGGCGCCGATGGCCACCGACTGGGTGCGGCGGATCACGTACTTCTGGTACAGCACCAGGACCAGGGTCAGGGCGATGGACAGGATCATCACCGCGATGCCCAGGTCGGTGTTGTCGATGGCCTGGGGCCGGAACAGGCGCTGCCCGGCCTCGATCAGCAGGAACACGGCCGAACCGCTGATGAAGGCCGACTGGGCCAGCCCGGCCAGGGGTTCGGCCTTGCCGTGGCCGAAGCGGTGCTCGCGGTCGGCCGGCTGCAGGGCGTGGCGCACGGCCAGCAGGTTGATCAGCGAGGCGGCGGCATCCAGCAGGCTGTCGATCAGGGTGGACAGCAGGCTGACCGAATCCGTGGACAGCCAGGCCGCGAACTTGGTGACGATCAGCACCAGGGCCACCCCCACCGAGGCATAGGTGGCCGAGCGCATGAGCCGCGCCGTGGCTTCGGGCACCTGGCGATTGTCGGTGGGCTGCTGGGCCGAGGGGGCTTGGTGGGTCATGGGCCGGTGGGTCGGGTCAGGGATACAGCCGTTCCGGCACCCAGGTGCCGCCGTCCAGGGGCCCTTCAAGGTGGTAGGCCACCCGGTCGTGCAGGCGGAACGGCATTTCCACCCAGAATTCAACCCGGTCCGGCACCACGCGGTAGCCGGTCCAGTGGGGCGGCCGGGGCACCTTGCCGACGTGGAACTTGGCGGTGAATTCGGCCACCCGCTTTTCCAGCTCGAACCGCCCCTCCATGGGCCGCGACTGGATGGAGGCCCAGGCGCCGATCTGGCTGAGCCGCGGGCGCGAGGCGAAATAGGCGTCGGCTTCGGCGTCCGTCACCCGCTCCACCGCACCCTCGACGCGCACCTGGCGGCGCAGGGACTTCCAGTGGAACAGCAGGGCGGCGCGGGGGTTGTCGTGCAGGTCGTCGCCCTTGCGGCTTTCCGTGTTGGTGTAGAAGGTGAAGCCGCGGTCGTCCACGTCCTTCAGCAGCACCATGCGCAGGCCCAGGCGGCCGTCCGCCGCCACGGTGGCCAGGGACATGGCGTTGGGATCGCTGGGTTCGCCCTTTTCCGCCTCGGCCATCCAGTCCCGGAAGCGGGCCACCAGGACCGACGTTGTGATGGAGGAACCGGCGTCCATGGAGTAGAATCCTGTGGTTGCGGGGAGAAAAAAAACCGGGGGATTGGAACTTTTTTACTGTGCGCGGGTTCACAGATTCGGGCAAGCGGTTCCGTCAAGATGGCTCTTGAGCCGGCCGCTCCCATGCGGTACCGCGTTCTATGTAAGGAATCAGTCGACCGGAGATCAACCATGGCATTCAAACGCATCACCGTGGCGCTGCTGCTGGCCGTTTCCCTGGCCGCCTGCCAGGGGTCGGGACCGAAGCAGACCATCGGCACGCTCGGCGGCGCCGGTCTGGGCGCCCTGGCTGGGTCCGCCATCGGCAGCGGCAAGGGCCAGCTGGCCGCCGTGGCCATCGGCGCCCTGGTGGGCGCCTATGCCGGCAGCGAGGTGGGCAAGTCCCTGGACCGGGCCGACCAGCAGTACCTGGAACGGACGTCCCAGAACTCCCTGGAATACAACCGCACGGGCCAGACCTCGTCGTGGCGCAATCCCGACTCGGGCCATTCGGGCACCGTGACGCCGACGCGCACCTACCAGTCGTCGGCCGGTTCGGCCTGCCGCGAGTACGAGACCACCATCTTCGTGGACGGCCGCGAGGAAACGGCCTATGGCCGGGCCTGCCGCCAGAGCGACGGCACCTGGCAGCTGGCCAACTGACCGGAACTGGTTGACCGGGACCGGTTGAACGGGACCGGTTGACCGGGACTAGTTGACGGGGCGAAGGCCCGTCGCCGCCCGCTCGGCGGCGTCGCCTTCGCCCTTCGTGTCGCGGCTGCGCAACAGGTCCTCCAGCGGCACGTTGGCCACGCTGCGCTCGGCCCCGTGCAGGTCGGCCAGGCGGGCCGCCAGGCGCCGGGGCCAGCCTTCGGTCGTCAGGTCCATGTCCTCGGTCCGCAGGCCGACGCCCAGGTCGCGCATCAGGTCGTGGAGCGTCACCGCCGCCAGGTCGCGGGACAGCAGCCAGTCCTTCCCTTCCGTGCGTTCCACGTACTGTCCCCGCCGCAGGGACCCCAACAGACTGTCCAGGGCCTCCTCGCCGATGCCCGTCTGGCGCAGCATGGCGTCGGTGGAGATGGCGGCGCCGGCCCGGCTGGCCTGGGACAGGGTATCCAGCAGGCCCAGCGCCACGTACAGGCGCACCCCGGCGCGCAGGCGCCGGTCCAGGGGCCGGCCGCCGGCCGCCTCCCATTCCCCCAGGGCCGCCGTCAGCACCGCCCCCAGCAGCACCACGGCCCACGACAGGTACATCCAGATCAGGAAGATGGGGATCACCGACAGGGCGCCGTAGATGGTCTGGTAGGTGGGGAAGCTGGCCACGTAGAAGCCGAACACCCGGCGCAGGCCGGCGAACAGCAGGCCCGCCACCACGCCGCCCACCAGGGACCAGCGCAGGGGCACCGGCCGGTTGGGGATGACCATGTAGAACATCGACAGCATGGCGATCAGCAGCAGGGTGGGCACGGCCTGGGTCAGGCTCTGCATGATGCCGCCCTCGTTGTCCACGCCGGCCAGCTCGGTCAGGGCGAAGAAGTAGCCGGACAGCGAGAAGCTGGCTCCCAGCATCAGCGGGCCCAGGGTGATCAGGGCCCAGAACACCAGCAGGCGCGGCAGCAGGGCCCGCGGCCGGGCCACCCGGAAGATGCGGTTCATGCTGCTTTCGATGCTGCCCAGCAGCAGCACGGCGGTCAGCGCCAGGCCGATGATGCCCACCGCCGTCAGGCCCGTGGTGTTGCGCACGAACTGGTCGAAATAGTCCCGCATCGCCTGTGCCGATTCGGGTAGGAAATTGCTGAACAGGGCGGTCTGGAACTCGCCGCGCACGTTCTCGAACACCGGAAAGGCGGCCAGCATGGCGAAGGCGATGGCGGTGAGCGGCACCACGGCCAGCAGCGAGGTATAGCTGAGCGACGCCGCCACCCGCATGCCCTCGTCGTCGGAAAACCGCCGCCAGACATAGGCGGCCAGCCGGGTGCCCTGGCGCCACAGGCCTTGCAGCCGGCTTTCGGGGTCCCCTTGCTGTGCCATGGCGGGCCTCGCGCGATGCGTGACGGATGAAGGGAAGTCTAACCCATTTGGCGGGCCATGCGAATTGGGGCTTGCCTTGGCCGGGCCGGAACCGCTACCTGCCTTTTGGGGCGCGAACCTTTTGGTGTACCATGCCCCCACATCACGCGAAGCGTACTCACAGGGGATTCCAATGACGTCTACCGGCTCTTTGATGGCAGGCAAGAAAGGCCTGATCATGGGCGTGGCCAACGACCGTTCCATCGCCTGGGGCATCGCCGCGGCGGCGCGGGCCCAGGGTGCCGAACTGGCCTTCACCTACCAGGGCGAGGCGCTGCTGAAGCGCGTCCAGCCCCTGGCGGATTCCATCGGCTGCGACCTGGTGATGCCCTGCGACGTGACCGACATGGCCAGTGTCGATTCCGTGTTCGACCGCCTGCGCGACGCCTGGGGCACGCTGGATTTCGTGGTCCACGCCATCGCCTTTTCCGACAAGGCCGAGCTGAAGGGCCGCTACGCGGACACCACCATGGACAACTTCCTGACCACCATGAACGTGTCCTGCTATTCCTTCACCGCCGTGTGCCAGCGGGCCGCGGCCATGATGCCCGAGGGCGGCAGCCTGCTGACCCTCACCTACCTGGGGGCCGAACGGGTGATGCCCCACTACAACGTCATGGGCGTGGCCAAGGCGGCGCTGGAGGCCAGCGTGCGATACCTGGCCGAGGACCTGGGCAAGGACAACGTCCGCGTCAACGGCCTGTCGGCCGGCCCCATGAAGACCCTGGCGGCCATGGGCATCGGCGACTTCCGCTATATCCTGAAGTGGAACGAATACAATTCCCCCCTGCGCCGCAACGTGACCCTGGAGGACGTGGGCGGCGCCGGCCTGTACCTGGTCAGCGACCTGTCGTCGGGCGTCACCGGCGAGATCCACCACGTGGACTGCGGCTACCATTTGGTGGGCATGAAGGCCGTCGACGCGCCCGACATCTCGACGGTCTGATCGGCGCGGGCATGGCGGGCAACAGCTTCGGATCCCTGTTCCGGGTCACCACCTTCGGCGAAAGCCACGGCCCCACCATCGGCGCGGTGGTGGACGGCGTGCCGCCGCGCCTGCCCCTGGCCGAGGCCGACATCCAGGTGTTCCTGGACAAGCGCCGGCCGGGCCAGTCGCGGTTCACCACCCAGCGCCAGGAGGCCGACCAGGTGCGCATCGTGTCGGGCGTGTTCGAGGGCCTGACCACCGGCGCCCCCATCGGCCTGCTGATCGACAACACGGACCAGCGCTCGAAGGACTATTCCGACATCAAGGACAAGTACCGCCCGGGCCACGCCGATTTCACCTACGACGCCAAGTACGGCATCCGCGACTACCGGGGCGGCGGCCGCTCCAGCGCCCGCGAGACGGCCATGCGGGTGGCCGCCGGGGCCATCGCGCGGAAGGTGCTGGGCGATGGCGTGACCGTGCGCGGCGCCATGGTGCAGATGGGCCCCCACGCCATCGACCGCGCGGCCTGGAACTGGGACCAGATCGCCCGCAACCCCTTCTGGTGCCCCGACGCCCAGGCGGCCTCGGCCTGGGAGGCCTACCTGGACGGCATCCGCAAGGCCGGGTCGTCCACCGGCGGGGTGGTCGAGGTGGTGGCCTCGGGCCTGCCGGCGGGCCTGGGCGAGCCCCTGTTCGACAAGCTGGACGCCGACCTGGCCCACGGGCTGATGTCCATCCCCGCCGTGAAGGGGGTGGAGATCGGCGCCGGCTTCGCCGCCGCGGCCCTGGAGGGGCCCGAGAACGCCGACGAGATGGTGATGCGCGACGGCAAGGTGGCCTTCACCGACAACCACGCCGGCGGCATTCTGGGCGGCATTTCCACGGGCCAGGACATCGTGGCCCGCGTCGCCATCAAGCCGACCAGCTCGATCCTGACTCCGCGCCGCACGGTGGACCGGGCCGGCCACGAGACCGAGATCGTGACCAAGGGCCGGCACGACCCCTGCGTGGCCATCCGCGGCGTGCCCGTGGCCGAGGCCATGGTGGCCTGCGTCCTGGCCGACCACCTGCTGCGGCACCGGGGGCAGTGCGGGTGACCGGGCCGGCCTGAGGCCGCTTTCGCCGCCGCCGACGTCTCCTCACCCCCCTTTCACCGTCGCCCCACCCCTCTCCTCTCGTCGTCCCCGCGCAGGCGGGGACCCATGGGCGGCGGACGGCAGGCCCGTCCTCTGCCAAAAAAAGGGGAACCACAGAGAACACAGAGGTTCACAGAGAAGCCACAGAGAAAATGAAGAGGCGCGCTTCGCGCGCAGTCCTTTCCTGCTTCGCGCAGCGAAGCCTCTGTGGCGCCTCTGTGTTCTCTGTGGTGAACCTTTTTTTTGAAAGGCGTTCTCCGTCATCGACCGCCCAGGGGCCCCCGCCTGCGCGGGGGCGACGGGGGAGTAATGCGGGGGCGACGGGGAGAGATGCGGGGGTGACGCAGAGATTCGGGGGCGCC
>JAGREA010000357.1 GCA_020446745.1 Rhodobacterales bacterium
CCTCGTGGAAGTCCCGCTCCTCGCGGCGCGCGCGCCCGAAGGCGGCGACCGTTCCCCGCTCGGGAACCAGCAGGCCCACCAGGATGTGCAGCAGGGTGCTCTTCCCGGCGCCGTTGGCGCCGGTCAGGCACAGGCGCTCGCCGGCTTCCAGGGTCAGGTCCAGGCCGTCCAGCACCGGGGGCCCGCCGGGATAGGCGAAGCCCAGGCCGCGGACCTCAAAAAGCGGCGCCATGGGCCACCTCGATCCACGCCAGGGCGGCCAGGGTGAGCCCCCACAGGCCGGCGAACAGGGCGTCGGCGCGGCGGAACCGCAGGGCGTCCAGCAGATGCAGGCGGCCATCGAAGCCCCGGCACTTCATGGCCTCCAGGATCCGTTCCGACCGCTCCAGGGCCCGCACCAGCAGCATGCCCACCAGATAGCCGAAGGCACGATAGGTGTGGTGGCTGTTGCGGGGCCGGAAGGCCCGGGCCCGCATGGCCGTGCGCAGGCGGCCGTATTCGTCGCCCAGCACGGCGATGTAGCGCACGGTGAACAGCAGCAGGTGGACCAGGCCGTCGGGCAGGCCCAGGCGCGACAGGGCGTGGCCCAGGGTGACGGCGTCCATGGTGCCGGCCAGGGCCAGCATCATCAGCACGATGGCGTTGGCCTTCAGGGCGATCTCCAGGGCCCGCAGCACGCCGTCCAGGCTGGCCGTCAGGCCCCACAGGGTGAACAGGGGCTGGCCGGGCACGGTGAAGGGCAGCATCAGGATCATCAGCACGATGAACCCGTCCATGACCGCGACCCGCTTCAGGGTGGGGCCGGCCGGCAGGCGGGCCCAGGCCATGGCGCCCAGGGCCAGGCCCAGGGCCGCCCCCAGGGCCCCGAAGGTGGTCAGCGCGACCACGGTCACGGCGAAGGACACCACGGCCACGATGCGGGCCCGGGGGTCCAGGGCCCGGGGCCCCGCCCCCGCCGCCCCGCCCGCGGCGGCATGGCCGTTCAGCAGGTCGCTCATGGAGCGTCCCGGTTCAGGCGCCGCCGGGCCATCAGGTAGAACCCCAGGCCGAACAGTCCCAGGATGTAGCCGATGCCCCCCAGGATGGCCTGCAGATCGTTGCGCTCCCTGTAGGCGGCGATCTCCTTGCGCAGGGGCTTGACCTCGCGGCGCACGGCGGCGGCGATCTGTTCCGACAGGTCGGGCGGCAAAGCGGCGGACGCGCCGGCCTCCGCCACCGGCGTGGAATCCATCCGGGCGGGCGCCGCCCCGCCGGGTGCCAGACCCCTGGGCAGGTCCGCCGCCGGCAGGGTCACTTGGGCCACGTGGCCGGCCCCCAGGTTGGCGGTGAAGTGGTGGTCCACGGCCTCGGTGGGGGTGAAGGTGAACAGGCCGTCGGCGTCGGTGCGCGTGCGGCCCAGCTCGCGGCCGTCGGGGGCGGTAACCACCACGTCGGCGTCGGCCGCCATGTCGCCGTTGGAGAAGCCCACCTCGCCCTCGATGACCCGGCCCTCGGCGTAGACCGCGGCCACCACCTTGTGGGCCCTGGCCCCGCCCGGCAGGGCCAGGGTAAATGCCAGGGCAAACGCCAGGGCAAACGCCGGGACGGCGGCCCGCCGGCGGGCGGTCACGCGCCTTCTCCGGCCACGGCGGGGCGGGTGAACAGGCCCAGCAGGTCGGGCCGCACCCGGTGGATCAGGAACACGGCCGCCGCCGTCAGCAGGCCCTCGATGGCCATCACCGGCAGATGGGCCACGAACACCAGGCGCGCCGCCGGGACGAAGGCCTCGCCCGACAGGGTCAGCACCAGGGCCACGGCGGCCGTGGTCAGGGCAATGGACAGGGCCCCGGCCAGGCCGCCCCACACGGCGGCCACCCGGGCGTCGGGGTGGGTCACCCCGCGGCGGCAGGCCAGGGCCGCCAGCACCGCCGGCAGGGCGATGGTCACCGTGTTCACGCCCAAGACCGTCAGGCCGCCGAAGCCGAAGAACACGGCCTGCAATACCAGCCCCACGAACAGGGCCGGAAAGGCCACCCAGCCCAGCACGATGCCGGCCAGGCCGTTCATGATCAGGTGCACGCTGGACGGCCCGATGGGCACGTGGATCAGCGAGGCCACGAAGAAGGTGGCGCTGAGCACCCCGGCGGCCGGCATGCGGTCCATGTCCAGCCGGCGCAGGCCCAGGGCGATGCCCCCGGCGGCCAGGGCCGCGCCGGCCACCACCACCGGGGTGGACAGGGCGCCATCGACGATATGCATGGCTCGATCCCCTCCTACCTGACGTCGAAGGCGCGGATCCACAGGACGGCGTCCTGGGACAGCGGCTTGCCATTGTGTTCGGTCACCGGCCCGGTGCCCAGGGCGGCGAAGCCCCAGAACCCGGCCCTGGGAATGCCGAAGGTGAAATAGCCGTTGGCGTCCGACAGGACCACCACGGACCCGCCGGGCATGGGCTCGGCCGTGGGCGCCCCCGCGGCATCGGTGGCCATGTCGGGCTCGGCGGCCATGAACTCCACCTCGATCTCGGCCCCGGCCACGGGCCTGCCCTCGGCCAGCACCCGGCCGGTGAAGGTGGACCCGGCCAGGACGTTGGTGGGCTTGTTCAGGGGCAGGATCTCGGTGGGCAGGCCCACGGGTTCGGCCCAGTCCGTGGGCACGCCGCCCTTGTTGAGCAGGCTCTTGGCCAACTGCTGGATGTAGATGTCCTCGCTGGCCTCGTAGTAGGGCGCCGGCACCACGGCCAGCACGTAGTCGCCGTTGCGCTTCACCGGCACCTTGGCCGCGTAGGCCTTGGCGTCATTGCCGGCGCCGTGGAAGGTGATGGGCGACAGGGTGTCCATCAGGTCCGTGCGCTGGCCCTTGTGGACCACGAAGAAGGCCTCGGGCGGGCCCATGTCCATGGCGTGGCCGTTCTCGAACGGGTGCCAGAAGATCAGCCTGACGGGCACGGGGCCGGCCTTGGTCAGGTTGACCTGGGGCGTGTAGATGAGCTGGAAGTGGGCCCATGCCGGTGTGGGAGGAAACAGAAGGGCCAGGGCGTACAGCCCGGCCAGCAGCAGAAGTGTCCGCATCGTGCGAGTCTCCATGGTTGCGCCACGACCCGCACAGGCGGGCCGCGATCAGGAGACGCGCGGGGGAAAGGCGTCGCGACGGGAAAGAAAACCACGGGACCCGCCGCCGCGCCAGACGCTCACCCCGGCGTCCGGTCGAGGGTCGCGCCATCGCCCGGGGGCGACGACACGGCACGGTAGGTCTCCTGGCTCACGGGTCATCGCCGGAGCTTCCCCTTCCCAGGCCGGGGCCCAGTGGTTGATGGAAGTCGGCTCGCCGCTCACAGTTGCGGGGGCAGCCACGGATTTGGTCCCTGATGGGTACGCCGCACCGTGTTCCCTTTTCAGCCCCGCGTCGCGTCCGGACGCCGGGGCACCGTGTCAACATGCGTAGCAGCCCCACCGATCCCTGGCAAGACCGTGATCGGCAAGGGTGGGTGTCCGAAACGGAAAAACGGCGGCGCGCCAGGGCTTGCGGCCCCAGGGTGCACAAAGACAAACGGCGGTGCGCCAAGGCGTGCCGCCTCAGGGGATGTAAGGAAAAACGGCGGCGCGCCAGGGCGTGCCGCCCC
>JAGREA010000043.1 GCA_020446745.1 Rhodobacterales bacterium
AGGGCCAGGCCCAGGGCGAAGTGCACGCCCTTGGCCAGGTCTTCCAGCCCCTTGTCGGGGCCCACCAGGTTGGGCGCCGTGAACAGGCCGAACACGCTGACCGGGAAGTTGGCGGCGGAACTCATGATCCAGCCGCTCAGGGGCATGGCGACCATCAGGCCGTAGAGGGCCAGGTGGACGGCCCCGGCGGCCCGGTTCTGCCACGCCGGGGCCCCGGCCACGGGCGGCGGCGGCGGGTCCATCAGGCGCCACAGGATGCGCAGCACGGCCAGCCCCAGCAGGGTCATGCCCAGGGACTTGTGCAGGCCGTAAAGCTCCAGCTTGCGGGGGCTCAGGGGCAGTTCGTGCATGTAGACGCCCAGGGGCACCAGCACCACGATCAGCCCGGCCATGGCCCAGTGCAGGGCCTGGGCCACCAGGCCGAAGCGGTCATGCGTGTTGCGCAGGGGCACGGCAGGCATGGGGGATCTCCCGTCCGGGGCCCGGCCTACTTGGCCTGGCCTTCCAGTTCGATGCGGATGTCCACCGTGTCGCCGATCACCGGCAGGCCGTAGCGGATGTTGAAGTCGGACCGGTTGACGAACCCGCGGGCCGAGAAGCCGGCCGTCCAGACCTTGCTGAAGGGGTGATTTCCGGCCTTGTTGAAGGTCACGTCCAGGGTCACGGACCTGGTCACGCCGTGCATGGTCAGGTCGCCGGTCAGCTTGCCGGTGCGGGGGCCGGTCAGGGTCACGCCGGTGCTGGTGAAGCGGATCTCGGGATACTTATCCGCGTCGAAGAAGTCGGCGCCGCGCAGGTGCTGGTCCAGGGCCGGCACGTCGGTGTCGATGCTGGCGGTGGCGATGGTCACGTCCACCTTGCTGTCGGCCATCTTGGCCATGTTGAACTCGAAGGTCCCCTTCACGTCGCCGAATTCGCCCTGAACGTTGGAAAAGCCCAGGTGGTTGACGAAGAACAGGACCGAGGTGTGGTCGTGGTCGATGGTGTAGGTCTGGGCCGACGCGGTGCCGGGGGTGGCGGCCAGGGGGGTGGCCAGGACGGCGGCCAGGGCCAGGCCGAGGAACGGGGTACGCATGGTTCGGGTCTCCTTAAGGGGCCGTTGCGGGGCCCTCATGGTGGGCCGGGGGTACGGATGTTACTTAGTCCGTCATCCCCCGTATCCACAATCCGGCGGGGCGTTAAAACACTGTGGACCCCATGGAAACAATGGGCGCCCGCGAGCGCCGTTCGTTGAACCGGAGCGCCGGATCGTTCATAATATCCTGCTAATAAAGAAGAAACCGTGCCCCTGGATCCAAGAATTAGGAGGCGCGTATGTGGAAGGAACACGCCAACCGGCGCCTGAAATTGGCGCACCATCGGATCATCGCCCGCGCCCTGGCGCGCCCCGGCCGTCGCGGCGACCTGCTGGACGAGGCCCTGGCCGTGGTCGACGCCTGGAACCGCTGCGCCTTCCGGCCGTCCTACGTGCGGCGGTGGGAAAGGCTGCTGGACGCCCCGGCCGACGTCCTGGCCCGGGAAATCGTCCATATGGGCGCGCCGTCGGACCACCTGCGGGGCAGTTCGCCCTTCGCCCTGACGCCCACCCACGGGCTGAGCACCGATCAGGTGCGCCGCCTGTGGCGCATCGCCGCGGGCCGGGCCATCCGCATCCTGCGGCCCGAGGAATACTGGCAATACGCCGAACACCTGAAAAGCCTGCCGCCCGAGGACCGCAAGCGGCGCTTCTGGGCCGCCGTGGACGACGCCTGGATCGACCGCTACGTGGGCGACATCGACGCCGATTCGGCGGTCATCGGCCACTATGACAAGGATCTGGTGCTGGACGGCGCCATCATGGTGGGCCTGGTGCACCGGGACAGTGCCCACTTCGGCGAGATCGGGGTGACGGTGCTGCCCCGGGCCCGCCACGGGGGCATCGGCTTCCACCTGCTGGAACGGGCCATCCTGTGGGCCCGCAACCACGAGGCCGACCGGCTGTTCACCGTGTGCCTGTCCACCAACCGCGACATGATCCACCTGGCCAAGGCCCACCAGATGGCCCTGGAACGGGTGGACGACGGCACCGAGGCGGTGATCGCCATCCGCCCCGGGTCCGAGACCACGGTGTCGCTGGAGCTGCTGGAAAACCAGATCGGCGAGTGGGACTACGTGACCAAGGCCCACGACACGGCCTTCGCCTTCGCCGCCGGCCACGCCCTGGGCGGGACCGACCGCGACGTCGAGCTGGCGCGGCTGACCAAGATCGCCGCCTACGGCCGCACGGACGTGGTGGCCACCTACCTGATCGTGCTGCGCTACGTGCTGCTGCAGGCGGGCCTGTCGGTGGACGACCAGGCCCTGTTCCTGGCCGACGTGCGGACCCACCTGGAGCCCCTGGTGGAGCACCGGCCGCACCTGCGCACCTTCATCGCCGGCCTGCCGGAAAAGGTGGCGGTCACCCGCACCGTGGTCGGGTTCGGCTAGCCGCGTCCGTGGGGGGCCAGGAAGTCGATGGCCGGCCCCTTGGGCACGATGCCCGTGGGGTTCACCGTGGGGTGCGAGCCGTAATAGTGGGCCTTGATCTGGTCCAGGTGCACCGTGGCGGCCACGCCGGGCACCTGGTACAGCTCGCGGGTGAAGGCCCACAGGTTGGGGTAATCCACCAGGCGTCGCAGGTTGCACTTGAAGTGCCCCACGTAGACGGCGTCGAACCGCACCAGGGTGGTGAACAGGCGCCAGTCGGCCTCGGTGATGCGGTCGCCGGCCAGGTAGCGCTGCCGCGACAGGCGGTCTTCCAGGGCGTCCAGCTCGGCGAACAGGGCGTCGAAGGCCTCCTCATAGGCCGCCTGGGTGGTGGCGAAGCCGGTCTTGTAGACGCCGTTGTTCACCCGGTCGTAGACCGTGGCGTTGACGGCGTCGATCTCGGCCCGCAGGGCTTCGGGGTAGGAGTCCCCGGGTGTCGCCCCCAGGCCATCGAAGGCGGCGTTGAACATGCGGATGATGTCGGCCGATTCGTTGCTGACGATGGTGCCCGTGGCCTTGTCCCACAGCACCGGCACGGTCACCCGGCCCGTGTAGTCGGCCTTGGCCGCCGTGTAGACCTGGTGCATGAAGCGCGCCCCCAGCACCGGGTCGGCGCCCTCGGCCAGGGTCCAGCCCTGGTCCAGCATCAGGGGGTCCACCACCGACACGGAAACCATGCCTTCCAGGCCCTTCAGGGCCCGGAAGATCAGTGTGCGGTGGGCCCAGGGGCAGGCCAGGGACACGTACAGGTGATAGCGCCCGGCCTGGGCCCGGAAGCCGCCCGTGCCCGTGGGCCCGGGGGCGCCGTCGGGCGTGACCCAGTTGCGGAAGGCGCTGTCCTGGCGCTGGAACCGGCCGCCGGTCTTTTTGGTGTCGTACCACTGGTCGTGCCACTGGCCGTCGATGAGCAGTCCCATGGGGAGCCTCCGCCGTTGCGTGTCGTCAGGCCGCCAGGGCGGTGACGGCCTGGGCCACCGACCGGTCGGCCGCGGCCAGGGCCTTGGCGGCCGGGTCGGCCCCCATGTTCAGGTCCGTGGCGGCGATGAAGGTCACGTCCGTCAGGCCCAGGAAGCCCAGCATGCCACGCAGGTAGGGTTCCACGAAATCCATGGCGCTGGCCGGGCCGCCCCGGGCCGTCAGCACGTAGACCTTCTTGCCGGTCAGCAGGCCCTGGGGCCCGGCTTCCGTGTAGCGGAAGGTGCGTCCGGCGCGGGCCACGTGGTCGATGTAGGCCTTCAGCACCGAAGGGATGGCGAAGTTGAACATGGGCGCGCCGATGACGATCACGTCGGCGGCTTCCAGTTCGGACACCAGGGTTTCGGACAGGGCCGCGGCGGCGGCCTGTTCCGGCGTGTGGTTCTCGGCCGGCGAGAAGAAGGCGCCCAGGATGGTGCCGTCCAGGTGGGGCACGGGGGTTTCGGCCAGGTCGCGGTGGCGGATGGCGTCACCGCGGCCGGCGGCGCGCCAGGCGGCCTGGAAGGCGGCGGTCAGGCGCCGGGTGACGGAAGCATCGCCCCGGGGGCTGCTGTCGATCAGGAGAAGGTTGGTCATGGTTCGGGTTCCAGGGTCGGGAGGGGAGGAAACGTTCTTGCCCTCCAAACCTGGGGCACCGGCATGGTGTGGACAATCCAGCTTCCGGGAACAATATTGTTTCTGAAAGACGCACAATCGGAGATTCCCATGGATACCCTGAACGGCATGGCCGTGTTCGCCAAGGTGGTGGAGACCGGCAGCTTTTCCGGCGCGGCGCGGGACCTGGGGCAGAGCAAGTCGGCCGTCAGCAAGCAGGTGGCGCGCCTGGAGGACCGCCTGAAGGCCCGCCTGCTGAACCGCACCACCCGGCGCCTGAGCCTGACCGAGGTGGGCCAGGCGTTCTACGACCGGGCCCAGCGCATCCTGGCCGAGGTGACCGAGGCCGAGGAGGCGGTGAGCACCCTGCAGGCCCGGCCCCGGGGCACGCTCCGGGTCAACGTGCCCATGTCGTTCGGCATCCAGCACGTGGGGCCCCACATGGCCGCCTTCATGGCCCGCTACCCGGACCTGAACGTGGACCTGACTCTGAACGACCGCCGGGTGGACCTGGTGGACGAAGGCTACGACCTGGCGGTGCGCATCGGCGTGATGGCCGATTCCAGCCTGATCGCCCGGCGCCTGGCGCCCCTGCGCGGCGTAGTCTGCGCCGCCCCAGCCTATTGGGAGCGCCATCCCCCGCCAAGCCGGCCCCAGGACCTGGCCGACCACGACTGCCTGATCTACACCTACAACCCGTCGGGCACCGAGATGACCTTCCACGGCCCCGATGGCCCCGTGGCCGTGCGCCTGAACGGGCGCCTGCGGGCCAACAACGGCGACGTGCTGCGCAGCGTGGCCGTGGCCGGCGGTGGGGTGTGCGTGGCGCCGTCGTTCATCGTCGGCGACGACCTGCGGGCCGGACGCCTGGTGCACGCCCTGCCGGAATACGGCTGGCGCGACGGCGGGGTCTACGCGGTCTATCCCCACAACCGGCACCTGTCGCCCAAGGTGCGGGCCTTCGTCGACTTCCTGGTGGAGATCTACGGCGACGCGCCCTATTGGGACGCGGGGTGCCCGGAGATCTAGCGCCCTTCCCGCCACCAGGCCAGCATCAGGGCGGCCAGGGCCAGCAGGGCCAGGGCCAGGCCCGGCAGCAGGGGCTCCTGGGTGACCCCCGTCACCAGCAGGCTTTCGTGGCGCACCAGGCCCAGCCAGTCGCGGCCGTGGCTGGTGCGGTTGGGCTTCACCCGGCGCGGCGCCGGCAGGCCGTCGCGCAGCCAGGAAACGGCGCCGCCGCTGGCCTCGGCCACCGGGGCCAGGCGCTCGGGCGTGGCCCGCAGGTCGGCCAGTTCCGGCGGGTTCAGGGCCCCGGCGGCGGCCAGGGCCAGGCGCTGGCCGTCCTCCACCCGGTACAGGCCGTCGCCAGCAACGGCCATGTCGGCCCGGGCGATGCCCTCGTCCCCGGCGGTCAGGGTCAGGGTGGTCTTGGTGCCGTCGGGGGCGGTGACGGTGATGGGCGGCAGGGTTTCCGACAGGCTGCGCCGTTCCACCAGCAGGCGGCCGCCGTCCACCGTGGCCGACAGGCGTTCCTCCTCCAGGTCCGGCTCCTTCATCAGCCAGTGGGCCAGGCGCCGCAGCAGTTCGCCCTGGGGCCCGCCGCCGTCGTGGCCCCGGGCCCACAGCCAGATGTGGTCGCTCAGCAGCTGGGCCACCCGGCCCTCGCCCACCCGTTCCAGCAGCAGCAGCGGCCGGCTGCCGGGGCCGTCCATCAGGGTTTCGCCACGCACGGCGGGCACCAGGTCCACCTGGCGGTACCAGCGGCCCCAGCGCGGGCCCGGTTCGCCGTCCAGGGGCAGGCCGGCGGCCACCGGGTGGCGGCGGCCCAGGTCGGTCACCCGGGGCCGGAACGGGCCTTCGCTGACCTGGCCCGTGGGCTGGCCGGGCATGACCCGGCCCAGGGGCGTGTTGTACAGGCTGCGCAGGCCGGCGAACTCGGGTCCCACGGCCATCATCAGGGCCCCGCCCTGGTCCACGTAGTCGGCGATGTTGCGCAGGTACGACGGCGGCAGCACGTCGCGCACCATGTAGCGGTCGAACACGATCAGGTCGAAGTCGTGCAGCTTCTCGTCGAACAGTTCCTTGATGGGGAAGACGATCAGCGACAGTTCCTTCAGCGGCGTGAAGTCGCCCTTTTCCGGCGGTCGCAGAATGGTGAAGTGCACCAGGTCCACGGCCGGGTCGGCCTTCAGCAGGTTGCGCCACATGCGCTCGCCGGGGTGGGGCTGGCCCGACACCAGCAGCACCCGCAGGCGATCGCGCACCCCGTTGATGCGGGCCATGGCCCGGTTGTTGGCCGTGGACAGCTCACCGGGGGCCGCGTCGGCCACCAGTTCGGCCACGGTCTGCCCGGCGTGGTCCAGGGGGAAAGTGAAGGCCCCCTCGGCCCCCGGCGCCACCAGGGTCTCCGCCGCCTGCCGGCCGTCCAGGTTCAGGATCACCCGCACCGGCGCGCCCTGGGCCGGCCCGTCGGCGTCCCCGTCCACCCGGAAGGTGATGGTCACCGGCTGGTCGACGATGCCGTAGGCGGGGGCGGAATCGACCACCAGGCGGCGGTCGAACTCGCCCGGCGCGCCGGTCAGCAGCACGTGCACGGGACCGTCGGGCAGGGCCGCCTGTTCGGGCGGGTCGTGGGACTGGCCGTCGGTGATCAGCACGGCGCCGGCGAAGCGCCCGCCGGGCACGTCGGACAGGGCCTCGCCCAGGGCCGACAGCAGGCGGGTGCCGCCTTCCGGGTCCTCGGGCACGCGCACCACGCGGGTTTCCAGGTCCGGCAGGCGGGCCATCTGGTCCTGCAGCTGGGCCAGGGCCTCGGCGGTCTGGCGGCGCCGGTCGCCCACGTTCTGGCTGGCGCTGTCGTCCACCAGGATCACCGCCACGTCGGGCTGCACCTCGCCGGATTCCCGCACCGCGATGGGGTTGGCCAGGGCCCCCACCAGGACCAGCAGCACCCCCAGCCGCAGCAGCGCGCCCCGCCCCCGCCGGGCCAGGGCATAGGCGCTGAGCGCCAGCCCCACGGCGGCCCCGGCGGCGATGAACGGCCAGGGGATCAGGGGATCGAAGGTCAGGAATCCGTCCACGACGCCCCCCTACTGGCCCAGCCGGTTGATGATGGCCGGCAGGTGCACCTGGTCGGCCTTGTAGTTCCCGGTCAGGGTGTACATGACCATGTTGATGCCGAAGCGATAGGCCATTTCCCGCTGCCGCTCGCCACCCGGCACCACGGCGAACAGGGGCCGGTGGGCCTCGTCCACGGCCCAGGCGCCGGCCCAGTCGTTGCCGCCCAGGACCACCGTCGACACGCCGTCGTTCACCTGCCCGTCGGGCCGCACTACCCACAGGCGGCCGCCGTTCCAGCGGCCGGGGAAGTCCTTCAGCAGGTAGTAGGACCGACCCAGCACGTGGTCGGCGTCCACCGGCGTCAGGGGCGGCACGTCCAGCTGACGGCCCATGCGTTCCAGCACCCCGCCGGGCGGCGCGCCGCCCTGGGATCGGGTGTCGATCAGCAGCGTGCCGCCGTTGCGCATGTAGGTCTGCAGCCGTTCGGCGGCCAGGGTCGTCAGCGGCGGCTGGTCGGACCGCACGGGCCAGTAGATGAAGGGGAAGAACGACAGTTCGTCCCGTTCCGGGTCCAGGCCCACGGGGTCGCCCAGTTCCGCCGCCGTGCGCTGGTTGACGATGGCCGACAGGCCCACCAGGCCGGCCCGGCTGGTGTCGTCCAGGCCCGGGTCGCCGGTCATCAGGAAGGCCAGGCGGGTGGTCAGGCTGGACCGCTGGGCGAAAATCTCGCCGGGGCTCTGGGCCTGGGCGGCGCCGGGAACCAACAGGCCGGCGGCCAGGGGCAGGACCACCAGGGCCAGGGCCGCGGCCACCCGGATGACGCCGCGCAGGGCCAGGCTGGCGGCCATGTCGGCCAGGGCCAGGACCAGGGCCAGGGACAGCAGCCAGGGGCGGAAGTCCCGCTCGTGCAGGGGGCCGTAGGGGCGCCGGTCGATGCCGCCCGGCAGGGGCGCCAGGGCATCGACGGCACCCAGCGACGGGGTCAGGTTCAGGGCCCGCCGGGCCGCCCCGTCGCCGTAGTAGCCGGGGGGATGGGCCGGGCCCGGGCGGGTGTCGTCGAAGGCCTTGGCGGCCACCGGCATGGCGGTGTCGGGCGGCGCGGCCAGGCGGCCGAAGCCGTCCAGCAGGCTGTAGGGCCGCAGCGGCGGGCCCGAGGCCGCCCCCGCCACCCCCTGGGACAGGCCGATGACCCGGCGCAGCATCTGCACGAACAGGCCGGAAATGGACAGGTTGGCCCAGGCCGTGTTGGCCGTGGTGTGGACCAGCACGATGCGCCCCTGCCCTTCGGCCCGGGCCGTCACCAGGGGCGTGCCGTCGCTGAGCCGCGCCCAGGTGCGGTCGGGCAGGTCCAGGCTGGGCTGGGCCAGCACCTGGCGGCGCACCAGCACGTCGGGCGGCACGGCCAGGCCGAAGAAGGGGCTGTCCTCGGTGAACGGCGCCAGGGTGGCCGGCTTGTCCCACGACATGGCGCCGCCCAGGGCGCGGCCGCCGCGCAGTTCCACGGGCAGCAGGTCGGCGCCCTGCCCTCCTCCACTCTGGCCCTCGGCGCCCTCGCCGGCCGGCGGCCCCTTGGTTTCGGCCAGGTGGGGGCCGGCGAAGCGCAGCACGATGCCCCCTTCCTGGACCCAGGTTTCCAGGGCCCGGCGCTCGGCCGCGTTCATGCGCCCCTCGTCGGGCACCACGATGACGGCCAGGGCCGTTTCCAGCAGGTCGCGCACCCGGCCGGTGCGGACCTCGGTGAAGGGGTCCAGGGCGCGCTTCAGGAAGTGGCTTTCGCTCAGCAGGGGCTGGTCGGTCTGGGCCCCGGCGGTGACCAGGCCCACGGGCCGGCGGCGCCACCGTTCGTCGATCAGCGCCACCGAGGCCGCCGTCTCCTGGCCTTCCACTTCCAGCCGGGCCAGGCGGTTGCGCAGTTCCAGGGGCAGGTCCAGCACCGCCTTGGCGGCCAGGGCGCCGTCGCCGAAGGTCACGGCGTGGCGCGACAGCAGGCGGCCGTCCTCGCCCACCGAGCGCAGGTGGACGGTGCGTTCGCCCTCGCCTCCGGCCCGGTGCAGGTCGACGCCCAGGTCGCTGCCCTCGGCCTCGGGCGACGACAGGGTGACCGGCAGCAG
>JAGREA010000358.1 GCA_020446745.1 Rhodobacterales bacterium
ACGCCGCCGGCCAGCTTGGCCAGCCGCTCCTGCAGCTTCTCGCGGTCGTAGTCGGACGAGGTCTCCTCGATCTGGGCGCGGATCTGGCCGCAGCGGCCCTGGATGTCCTTCTTCTTGCCGGCGCCTTCGACGATGGTCGTCTCTTCCTTGGTGATGGAGATGCGCTTGGCGGTGCCCATCATTTCCAGGGAGACGTTTTCCAGCTTGATGCCCAGGTCCTCGCTGATCACCTGGCCGTTGGTCAGGACGGCGATGTCCTCCAGCATGGCCTTGCGGCGGTCACCGAAGCCGGGGGCCTTCACGGCGCACACCTTCAGGCCGCCGCGCAGCTTGTTGACCACCAGGGTGGCCAGGGCCTCGCCCTCGATGTCCTCGGCGATGATCAGCAGCGGCTTGCCGGCCTGCACCACGGCTTCCAGCACCGGCAGCATGGGCTGCAGGGAGGACAGCTTCTTTTCGTGGATCAGGATGAAGGGGTTCTCCATCTCGCAGGTCATCTTGTCGGCGTTGGTCACGAAGTAGGGCGAGGTGTAGCCGCGGTCGAACTGCATGCCTTCCACCACGTCCAGCTCGCTGGTCAGGCTCTTGGCTTCCTCGACTGTGATCACGCCTTCCTTGCCCACGCGCTCCATGGCCTCGGCGATCATGCCGCCCACCTCGGCGTCGCCGTTGGCGGAAATGGTGCCCACCTGGGCCACTTCCTGCGACGTGGAAACCTTGCGCGAACGCTTCTGCACGTTGGCCACCACGGCCTCGACGGCCAGGTCGATGCCGCGCTTCAGGTCCATGGGGTTCATGCCGGCGGCGACGGCCTTCGAGCCCTCGCGCACGATGGCCTGGGCCAGCACGGTGGCGGTGGTGGTGCCGTCACCGGCCTCGTCGCTGGTCCGCGACGCCACTTCCTTGACCATCTGGGCGCCCATGTTCTCGAACTTGTCGGTCAGTTCGATGTCCTTGGCGACCGTCACACCGTCCTTGGTGATGCGCGGCGCGCCGAAGGCCTTGTCCAGCACCACGTTGCGGCCCTTGGGGCCCAGGGTCACCTTGACCGCGTCGGCCAGGATGTCCACGCCGGCCAGCAGACGCGCGCGCGCGTCCGTGCCGAATTTCACTTCTTTCGCTGCCATGATTCGTATCCTTCCTTACGAGGGGTCCGTCCGTTAAGCGGCCCGGACTTACTCGATCACGCCCATGATGTCGGACTCCTTCATGATCAACAGGTCATCCCCGTCGACCTTGACCTCGGTGCCCGACCATTTGCCGAACAGGACCCGGTCGCCCTTCTTGACGTCCAGGGGCGCCACGGTGCCGTCTTCCTTCTTGATGCCCGCGCCCACGGCAATGACCTTGCCTTCCATGGGCTTTTCCTGGACCGTGTCGGGAAGGATGATCCCGCCCGCGGTTTTCTCTTCCTGCTCGACGCGCTTCACCAGCACGCGATCGTGCAGCGGACGAAACTTCATCATAAGCCTCCGTCTTCATACCTTGAATAAGTGGCGGGAAAGCGCGTTGTTAGCACTCCCCCCCGGCGAGTGCCAACGATCTAAGGAGGTGCCCGAAGGAAGTCAAGGGAAATGCGGCCCATTTCCCAAACCCCTTGTGGAGTTTGGGTTTTCCGTTCCGGGGTTTCAGTCGTTGCGTTCGGGCAGTTCCGGATTGGCCCGCACCTGGGCGATGTCCCACACCACCAGGTGGCGGCCGCGGAACGGCGCGTCCAGGGCCGGCTGGGGCCCGTCGGCCGGCGGCGCGTGGCGGCGCAGGGTCACCACCTTGCCCCGGTCGTGGGTGGCCAGCCAGGCCGCCAGGTCGCCCCGGTCCAGGCCCACCACCGTCACCGGCGCCGTCAGGCGGCCCAGGAACTGGTACTGGCCGTGGTACTTGCCGAAGTTGGCGATGGCCTGGCCGTCGGCCTGCCAGGCGGCCAGCTGCCGGGCCACGGGGCGCAGGTCGAACAGGGCCGACAGGGTGGGCGCCAGGGCCAGGTGGGCGGCCAGGGCCAGGACCACCGACAGGCCGGCCACGGCGGCCACGGCCCGGGTGCCCGTCGGCGGCGTGCGCACCCACATCGCGGCCACCACCAGCCCGGCCAGCAGCGCCAGCAGGGCCGCCGCCCCGTGGGGCGCCGCCGTGTCGGGCAGGCGTTCGGCCAGGGGCAGCCACGAAGCCACCACCGCCGCCAGCCCCAACCCGGCGAACAGCAGCCCGGGGACCAGGCCGTCGGTGCGCCGGGGGCAGCCCCAGCGGCCGTCGGCGGCCCGGTGCAGCAGCAGCGACGCGGCCAGGGCCAGGGCCGGGAACTGGGGCAGCAGATAGTGGGGCTGCTTGCCGCTGATGGCGGAAAAGGCGATGAAGGCCGGCAGGAACCAGGCCAGGCACAGGCGCAGGCCGCCATCGCCCCGGGTCGCCGCGCCGCCGGCCCCGAACAGGGCCCGGACGCCGCGCCACAGGGGCGGCCAGACCACCCAGGGCAGGAACAGCACCGGGGTCACCACCAGGTACCACCACCAGGGCCGGCCGTGGGCGAAGGATTCCACCATCCGGCCCGCCGACTGGCCCCAGAAAATGGCGTTGCGGTACTCTTCCCCGCCGGCGATGCCCGCCGGAATGGCCCAGGCCAGGCCCACGGCGGCGCCCAGCAGCACGCCCCCCAGCACCGCCAGGTACCACCGCCCCCAGCCGCCGAAGCCGGTGGCCGGGCCGGCCAGGCGCGGCGCCCACCAGGGGGCCAGCAGGGCCACGGGCAGGGTGTGCAGCAGGATCGCCGGGCCCTTGGCCAGCACGCCGACGCCGATGGCCAGGCCGTAGACCAGGAACCCGGTCCAGCGGCCGGAACGCCAGGCCGCCACCAGCCCCAGCAGGGCCGCCAGGGTGCAGGCGGCCAGCATCATGTCGAACATGGTCAACGTGGTGTAGAGGGCCCAGTAGACGCTGCCCAGCAGGATCAGCGCCGCCGACGGCCCCATGTGGCGCCCGCCTTCGGGCCACAGGGCGCGGGCCAGGCGGTTGGTGAGGAACAGGCAGGCCAGGCCGAACAGGGGCGCCACCATGCGCGGCCACCAGTCCACCACCCCCACCACGTGCCAGCCGGCGGTCATCAGCCAGAACAGCAGCGGCGGCTTGTGGCTGTAGGTCTCGCCGTTCAGGTGCGGCACCAGGTAGTCGCCGCCGGTCCACATCTCCCAGGCCACGGCCAGGTAGCGGGTCTCGTCCACCGGCAGGGGCGGGCGCAGGACCAGGGCCGCGCCCACCAGGACGATCCACGCCCCGGTCCACACCAGGGGCCAGGGCAGGTCGGAAACGGGGCCGCTCGCGGGGCGGGTCATTCGGCGGCCTCGTCGATGGCGGCGTCCAGTTCGGCGTCGATGGAACGGCCGTGGCGGTGACGGCGGTACAGCGCCACGCCAATCAGCCCCGACACCAGGAACAGCACCACCCCCAGGCCGATGCGCAGGGTGGGGTCCAGGTTGATGCCGCTGCCGGCCAGGGTGAACACGGCCGTCTGCGGAATGAAGCCCAGGGCCGAGCCGGCGAAGAACGGCAGGGCCCGGGCCCCCGACACCCCGGCCGCCAGGTTGGTGACCAGGTTGGAGCCGGCGGGCAGCAGGCGGATCAGCAGGGCCATGGCGAAGGTGTTGTCGCGCAGGAAGGCGTCGATGCGCTTGATGCGGCCGGGGAAGCGGTGGGCCACCAGGTCGCGGCCCAGCAGGCGGGCGTAGGCGAAGGTGGCGATGCAGCCGCCCACGGTGGCCAACAGGGCCAGCAGGGTGCCCATGACGAAACCGAAGGCGTAGCCACCCAGGAACGACACCATCTGGCGCGGCAGGCCCACGGCCGTCAGCACCACGCCGACGCCCAGGAACAGCAGTTCGCCCGACAGGCCCTGGCCGCGCACCTGGTTGTCGATCCAGGCCGTGTCCAGCAGCCGGTCGGCCCCCAGCACCTTGACCAGGAAGCCGATGGCCACCAGGGACGCCAGGGTGAGCAGGCCGCGCAGCAGCAGGCGGGGATTGACGCCGAACAGGCCGCCGCTCACGAAGCCCCCTCCTCCGGCCCGGCGCCGCCCAGGTCCACTTCCGACACCACGGGGCGGCTGGCCCGGCGCTGCAGCCAGAACACGCCGAACAGGTCGACGATGCCCACGGCCAGGCGATCCAGGGTGCCGTACTTGGACGCGCCGCGCTCGCGCGGGCGGTGGTTGACGGGTACCGAAACGACGCGCCCGCCGCGGCGGATCATCAGCGCCGGCAGGAAGCGGTGCATGTGGTCGAAGCGCGGCATGTCCAGGAAGGCGGCGCGGGTGAACACCTTCAGGCCGCAGCCGGTGTCGGGCGTGTTGTCACGCAGCAGGCCGCCGCGCACCCGGTTGGCGATGCGCGACGACACCCGCTTGATCCAGGTGTCCTTGCGCTTGGCCCGCAGGCCGGCGACCAGCAGGCGGTCCGGGTCGTCGGCCGCCTCCAGCACCGCCATCAGGTCGGGAATGTTGGCCGGGTCGTTCTGGCCGTCGCCGTCCAGGGTGGCGATGACCGGGCCCCGGGCGGCGGCCACGCCGGTGGCCACGGCGGCGCTCTGGCCGCAGCAGGCGGCGTGGCGGATCACCCTGAGCGGCGCCCCGTCGGCTCGGGCGGCGGCCAGGCTGTGGGGCGTGGCGTCGGAACTGCCGTCGTCCACGTAGACGATCTCATAGGCCAGGCGGCCGTCCAGGGCGGCGCGGATCTCGTCGACCAGCGGGCGAATGTTGTCGGCCTCGTTGAACACGGGCACGACCACGCTGAGCGCCGGGGCGGAAGGCAGGGACGGCATCGAACTCTCGGGCTTGGTGACGCCCGGTTTATGGCATGGGCGCCCAAGCGGCGCAAAGGCTTTGCATTACCCTTTGTCGGGCGCCAACCGGTCCAGCCGCAGGCGGTGGCGGGGGTCGGACAGGCGCCGGGCCCCGCCCAGCAGGGCCACCAGCACCCCCAGCCCGGTGGCCCCGGCGATCAGGAACATGACCAGGATCTGGTACTTCACCGCCTCGACCGGCGGCGTGCCGGACAGGATCTGGCCCGTCATCATGCCCGGCAGGAACACGATGCCGGCCGCCGACATGCTGTTGATCACCGGGATCAGCCCGGCCCGGAAGGCCTCGCGCAACGGGCCCGACAGGGCCTGGGCCCGGGTGTGGCCCAGGGCCAGGCGGGCCTCGATGGCGGCCCGCTCGCGCACCACGCCGGTCAGCAGGCGGTCCAGGCCGATGCTGACCCCGGTCATGGCGTTGCCCAGGATCATCCCCAGCAGGGGCAGGGCGAAGCGCGGGTCGTGCCAGGGGTCGGGCTGGATCTGGGTGGTCAGGGCCAGCAGGGTGGCCGCCGTGCCGGCCAGCAGCATGGCCCCGCCGCCCAGGCCGTGGGTCCAGGCGCCGGTCAGGGGGCGGGCCTGGCGGGCGCGGATCTCGTGGGCGGCGAAGGCCACCATGACCAGGGCCGCCAGCAGGGTCAGCCACGGCGAGGCCACGGCGAACAGCCCCTGCAGGATCAGCCCGACCAACAGCAGCTGCGCCACCATGCGGACCGCCGCCAGCACCAGCCGCCCTTCCAGCCCCAGGCGCAGGGCCAGGGACAGGCCGGCATTGATCAGCACCAGCAGGGCGGCGATGGCCAGGTCGGCGTAGCCCAGGGGAATGTAGGTCATGGCGCCGCCCCCAGGCGCCCCGCCGCCATGCGCCGCACCGGCCCGCCCAGGCGGGCCGCCAGGGCCGGGTCGTGGGTCACCAGCACCAGGGCCACGCCGGCCGCCAGGTGGGCGGCCAGCAGGTCGGCCACCTTGACCACGGTGTCATGGTCCAGGGCCGCC
>JAGREA010000359.1 GCA_020446745.1 Rhodobacterales bacterium
CCTGGTGTCCCTGGTGCACGAGGCCGCGCAGGCCGACGTGGACCGCGCCGTGGCCGCCGCCCGCGCCGCCCTGGACGGCCCCTGGGGCCGGATGCCCGTGGCCGAGCGCTGCGACCTGCTGCACAAGGTGGCCGACGAGATCAACCGCCGCTTCGACGACTTCCTGGCCGCCGAGATCGCCGACACGGGCAAGCCCGTGTCCCTGGCCAGCCACATCGACATTCCCCGCGGCGCCGCCAACTTCAAGATCTTCGCCGACGTGGTGAAGAACGTGCCCACGGAAAGCTTCCACCTGGACACGCCCGACGGCGCCGGGGCCCTGAACTACGCCATCCGCGTGCCCAAGGGCGTGATCGGCGTGATCTGCCCGTGGAACCTGCCGCTGCTGCTGATGACCTGGAAGGTGGGCCCGGCCCTGGCCTGCGGCAACGCGGTCATCGTCAAGCCGTCGGAGGAAACGCCCTCCACCGCCGCCCTGCTGGGCGAGGTGATGAACGCCGTGGGCATCCCCAAGGGCGTCTACAACGTGGTGCACGGCTTCGGCCCCGGTTCGGCCGGCGAGTTCCTGACCACCAACAAGGGCGTCGATGCCATCACCTTCACCGGCGAGACGGTCACCGGCTCGGCCATCATGAAGGCGGCGGCCAATGGGGTGCGCGACGTGTCGTTCGAACTGGGCGGCAAGAACGCCGGCCTGGTGTTCGCCGACGCCGACCTGGACAAGGCCATCGAGGGCACCCTGCGCTCGGCCTTCGCCAACTGCGGGCAGGTGTGCCTGGGCACGGAACGGGTGTACGTGGAACGGCCCGTGTTCGACGAGTTCGTGGCGCGCCTGAAGAAGGGGGCCGAGAACCTGGTGCTGGGCCATCCCGACGACCCCACCACCAACATGGGCCCGCTGATCAGCCAGGAGCACAAGGACAAGGTGCTGTCCTTCTATGCCAAGGCGGTGGAGCAGGGGGCCACGGTGGTCACCGGCGGCGGCGTGCCGACCTTCGGCGACGAACGGGACAACGGCTCGTGGGTGCAGCCCACCATCTGGACCGGCCTGGCCGAGGATTCGGACCCGGTGAAGAAGGAGATCTTCGGGCCCTGCTGCCACGTCGCGCCGTTCGACACGGAAGAGGAAGCCATCCGCCTGGCCAACGACACCGAATACGGCCTGGCCACGGCCATCTGGACCGAGAACGTGACCCGGGCCCACCGGGTAGCCGGCAGGATCGACGTGGGCATCGCCTGGGTGAATTCCTGGTTCCTGCGCGACCTGCGCACGCCCTTCGGCGGGTCCAAGATGTCGGGCATCGGCCGCGAGGGCGGGGTACATTCCCTGGAGTTCTATACCGAGATGCGGAACATCTGCGTGAAGCTGTGATGCCAAGGAAAGGACCGAGCGCGTGAGCGACGACACCATCCAACAGGCGGCCGACCGCCTTTTCAAGGCCTGGGAAACGGGCCGGCCCTGCGACCCCGTGCGCGACCTGATCGGCGATGCCGGCGTGGACGGCGCCTATGCGGTGCAGGAGATCAACACCAAACGCTGGCTCGACCAGGGCCGGCGCCTGGTGGGCCGCAAGATCGGCCTGACCTCCAAGGCCGTGCAGACCCAGTTGGGCGTCGACCAGCCCGACTACGGCATGCTGTACGCCGACATGGACGTGGCCGAGGGCGACGAGATCACCCTCGACCGGGTGATGCAGCCCAAGGTGGAGGCCGAGGTGGCCTTCATCATGGGCGACGACCTGGATGACGAGCGCCTGACCACGGCCGACGTCATGGGCGCCATCGACTACGCCGTGGCGGCCATCGAGGTGGTGGGCTCGCGGGTCGCCAACTGGGACATCCGCATCCTCGACACGGTGGCCGACAACGCCTCGTCGGGCCTCTACGTGCTGGGCCACGAGCCCAAGGCCCTGGGCGAGTTCGACCCGCGCCTGTGCGGCATGGTCATGGAAAAGGCCGGCGAGCCGGTCTCGGTGGGCGTCGGCGCCGCCTGCCTGGGCAGCCCCATCACCGCCACCCTGTGGCTGGCCCGCGTGATGGCCCGCGTGGGCCGGCCCCTGAAGGCCGGCGACATCGTGCTGTCCGGCGCCCTGGGCCCCATGGCGCCGGTGGCGCCGGGCGACGTGGTGGAGGCCCGCATCCAGGGCCTGGGTTCCGTGCGCGCCCGCTTCGCCGCCGACTGACAAGCGATAGGACAGGTCATGAAAGTCAAAACCGCCATCATCGGCTCGGGCAACATCGGCACCGACCTGATGATCAAGATCAAGCGCATGTCGGCCAACATGGAGGTCGCCGCCATGGTCGGCATCGACCCCACTTCCGACGGCCTGGCCCGGGCCCGGCGCATGGGCGTGGCCACCACCCACGAAGGCATCGACGGCCTGACCAAGATGGCCGACTACGACGACATCAAGGTGGTGTTCGATGCCACCAGCGCCGGGGCCCACCACCTGCACGACCATGTGCTGCGGGCCGACGGCAAGCAGGTGATCGACCTGACGCCGGCCGCCATCGGGCCCTACGTGGTGCCGGTGGTGAACCTGGAACAGCACCTGGACCAGCCCAACATGAACATGGTCACCTGCGGCGGCCAGGCCACCATCCCCATGGTGGCGGCGGTCAGCCGGGTGGCCCAGCGGGTGGTGTGGGGCGAAATCGTCGCCTCCATCTCCTCCAAGTCGGCGGGGCCGGGCACCCGGGCCAACATCGACGAGTTCACGGAAACCACGTCCAAGGCCATCGAGACCGTGGGCGGGGCCGAGCGCGGCAAGGCCATCATCATCCTGAACCCGGCCGAGCCGCCGCTGATCATGCGCGACACCGTGTTCACCCTCAGCCAGGGCGCCGAGCCCGAAGCCATCGAGGAATCCATCAACGACATGGTGGCCGCCGTGCAAGCCTACGTGCCCGGATACCGCCTGAAGCAGCGGGTGCAGTTCGAGCGCATCGGCGACAATGCTCCGGTCAACGTGCCCGGCATCGGCAAGGTCAGCGGCCTGAAGACCAGCGTGTACCTGGAGGTGGAGGGCGCCGCCCACTACCTGCCGGCCTATGCCGGCAACCTGGACATCATGACCTCGGCCGCCCGCGCGACAGCGGAGCGCTGGGTCGAAACCCATCTGGGACGGAGGGCCGCCTGATGGCCATCATCGACACCGACAAGATCTACGTGCAGGACGTGACGCTGCGCGACGGCATGCACGCCGTGCGCCACCAGTACGGCCTGGATACCGTGCGCCAGGTGGCCAAGGCCCTGGACGCCGCCCACGTGGACGCCATCGAGATCAGCCACGGCGACGGCCTGACCGGCTCCAGCTTCAACTACGGCTTCGGCGCCCATTCGGACCTGGAATGGATCGCCGCCATGGCCGAGGCCGTGGAGCGGGCCCGGGTGACCATCCTGCTGCTGCCCGGCATCGGCACCATCGAGGACCTGAAGGAGGCCCACGCCGCCGGCGCCACCAGCGTGCGCATCGCCACCCACTGCACCGAGGCAGACATAGCCAGGCAGCACATCGAGGCGGCGCGGAACCTGGGCATGGACACCATCGGCTTCCTGATGATGGCCCACATGATCCCCACGGCGGACCTGATCAAGCAGGCCAAGCTGATGGAAAGCTACGGCGCCGAATGCGTCTACGTGACCGATTCCGCCGGCGCCATGCTGGAAGGCGACATCACCGAGCGGGTCACCGCCTTCCGCCAGGACCTGAAGCCGGAAACGGAAATCGGCATCCACTGCCACCACAACCTGTCCCTGGGCGTGGCCAATTCCGTGGCCGCCATCAACGCCGGGGCGGTGCGGGTGGATGCGTCCCTGGCCGGCAACGGCGCCGGGGCCGGCAACGCGCCGCTGGAGGTGCTGATCGCCGTGCTGAACCGCATGGCCATCAAGACCGGATGCGACCTGTTCAGGCTGATGGACGCCGCCGACGACCTGGTGCGGCCGCTGCAGGACCGCCCCGTGCGGGTGGACCGGGAAAGCCTGTCCCTGGGCTATGCCGGCGTCTATTCCAGCTTCCTGCGCCACGCCGAGAAGGCCTCGGCCGAATACGGCATCGACACCCGCGACATCCTGGTGGAACTGGGCCGGCGCCACATGGTGGGCGGCCAAGAGGACATGATCGTCGACGTGGCCCTGGACCTTCTGAAACTGCGCGAACACAGCGGAGACGCGGCATGAGCACTCCCCTTGCGACCCTGGCCGAAACGGTGGACGAGGCGGCGCGGACGGCCACGGCCATCCCCCAGCTTTCCATCGACCACCCGTACCTGGGGGTGGACGACGGCTATGCCATCCAGGCCCTGTCCGTGGCCCGGCGTCTGGCCCGGGGCGAACGCCGGGTGGGCGTGAAGATGGGCCTGACCAGCCGCGCCAAGATGGTGCAGGTGGGCGTGGACGAAGTCATCTGGGGCCGCCTGACCGACGCCATGCGGGTGGAGGAGGGGGGCGAGGCCTCGTTCGCCCGCTACGTGCACCCGCGCGTGGAGCCGGAAATCGCCTTCCTGATGGCCGACGACCTGTCGGGCAACGTGAGCCCGGCCGAGGCCATGTCGGCTGTCGAGGCCGTGGCCCCGGCCCTGGAGATCATCGACAGCCGCTACAGGGACTTCAAGTTCTCGCTGCCCGACGTGGTGGCCGACAACTCGTCGTCGTCCGGCTTCGTGGTCGGCAACTGGCGCGACCCGGAAACGGACCTGTCCAACCTGGGCATGATCTTGGAAGCGAACGGCCGGCCCGTGCAGATGGGATCGTCCGCCGCCATCCTGGGCGACCCGGTGCGGGCCCTGGTGGCCGCGGCGCGCATGGTGGCGCGCTGGGGCGAGAAGCTGGAGGCCGGCATGATCGTTCTGGCCGGCGCCGCCACGGCGGCCCATCCCACCCCCGCCGGCACCCACATGCGGGTGACCGTGCAGGACCTGGGCGCCGTTTCCTTCACCATGGCGGAGTAGATCTTATGCCCATCATCGACATCACCCTGCTGGAAGGGCGCTCGCCCGCGGACAAGGTGGCCCTGGTGCGGGCCGTTACCGACGCCTGCGTGGAAAGCATCGGCGCGCCGCGCGAGACCGTGCGGATCATGATCCGTGAACTGCCCCTGGAGCACTACGCCGTGGGCGGCGTGCCCAAGAAGATGCCGCCCGGTGTCGACTGACGACGGCACGGATACGGGCGGCGGCCCGGTCACGGTCAGCATCGCCCGCAAGGTGCGTCCGGGGCGCGAGGCCGACTACGAGGCCTGGGTGAAGGGCATCACCGCCACGGCCTCGGTGTTTCCCGGCCATCTGGGGGTGAACGTGCTGCGGCCCAGCGCCGCCACGGGGCACGAATACGTCATCATCTATCGGTTCGACAGCTACGCCCACTGCCGGGCCTGGGACACCTCGCCCGAACGGGCCCATTGGGTGGACCGCCTGGGCGACATGGTGGAAGGCGAGGCCCGCACCAAGCGGGTCACGGGCCTGGAATTCTGGTTCGACCTGCCGGAAATGCCGGCCGCCGCCGCGCCCTCGCCCCACCGCATGGCGCTGACCCTGATGGTGGTGGTGTTCGTGCTGGTGGTGGGCCTGAACCTGGTGCTGGGCGGCTGGATGGCCGACCTGCCCATGGTGGCGCGGGTGGCCGTCACCGTGGTCCTGCAGGTTCTGCTGATGACCTATGTGGTCATGCCCCGGGTCACCCGGCTGCTGAAGGGGTGGCTGTACGTCCGGCGGTAGGTTGCCGGCGGAGTCGAAGCCAGGCCGCCAGAACCCTTCGAGACGCCCCTGCGGGGCTCCTCAGGGTGAGGTTTTTCAATAGACTCCGCCCTCATGCGGAGGAGGCCCCGCAGGGGCCGTCTCGAAGCATTGGCGCCGCCGGCACGGCCTACCCCAGGTGGCAGGTGGGCACCATGCCGCGCTTCTCGAAATACTGCTGGTGATAGTCCTCGGCCGCCCAGAAGGGGCCGGCGGGCAGGATTTCGGTGACGATGCGCAGGCGCGGATGGGCCTGGGCCAGGGCCTCCTTGGAGGCCCGGGCGGCCTGCTCCTGGGCCTCGGAATGGGTGTAGATGCCCGACCGGTACTGGCTGCCGATGTCCGGCCCCTGGCGGTTCAGGGTGGTGGGATCGTGGATCTTCCAGAACAGGGCCAGCAGGGTTTCATAGGACACCCGGGCCGGGTCGAAGGTCACCCGTACCACCTCGGCGTGGCCCGTGGTGTCGGTGCAGACGTCGTGATAGGTGGGGTTCCGGGTGGTGCCGTTCTGGTAGCCCACGGCCGTGGCCGTCACGCCCGGCACCTTGCGGAAGGCGGCCTCGACGCCCCAGAAACAGCCGGCGGCGAAGGTGGCGGTTTCGGTCTGGTCGGTCATGGCGACGGTCCTGTCTCCGTTGTGGTGGTCACCAGATAGGCCGGGCGGGGCCGGCCGGCAAGGGCGCTCGCCCGTTCGTGAACGGCGGGCCGGTCAGAAACCGATGGCGCCCACGGCGTTGTACACCTGGTGCGACCCCCGCCAAATCATCTCCAATGCCACGTACAGCACCACCAGCAGCCCCAGGTAGGCCAGCCAGCGGTTCTTTTCCAGAAGCTTGGCCACCAGATTGGCGGCGAAGGCCATCAGGGCGATGGACAGCAGCAGGCCGAACACCATCATCCCCGGCGCGTCGTGGGCCGCCCCGGCCACGGCCAGCACGTTGTCCAGCGACATGGTCACGTCGGCGACGATGATGCTGGTCATGGCGCCGCGCACGGTCTTGGGGTGGGTCAGGGGGTCGGCCTCGTCGGGGTCGGGCAGGCCGAAGGCGCCGCCGTGGACCTCGCGCCACATCTTGTAGGCCACCCACAACAGCAGGATGCCGCCGGCCAGGGTCAGGCCGATGATGCTGAGCAGCTGGTAGGTGATGGCCGAAAAGCCGATCCGCAGCACCGTCGCCGCCATGATGCCCAGCAGGATGGCCCGCCGGCGCAGGTCCGGCGGCAGGCCGGCGGCGGCCAGCCCGATGATGATGGCGTTGTCGCCCGACATCACCAGGTCGATGAACACGATAACGCAGCACGCGTACAGGTCGAAGCCATCAAACGCCGCATTGCCCGGTGACTCGTGATTGATATAACGCAGCAGGTTGCGACCGCTGCGTCCGACCGGCTGGCGCGGATCGTCTTCGTCGA
>JAGREA010000360.1 GCA_020446745.1 Rhodobacterales bacterium
CGGCGAACCGCTTGAACAGCACCGCCTTGCCTTCCATCACCGGCTTCGAGGCCACGGCCCCCAGGTCGCCCAGGCCCAGCACCGCCGTGCCGTTGCTGATCACGGCCACCAGGTTGCCCTTGGCCGTGTAGTCATAGGCCAGGGCGGCGTCGCGCTGGATTTCCAGGCACGGCGCGGCGACGCCGGGGGAATAGGCCAGCGACAGGTCGCGCTGGGTGGTCAGCGGCTTGGTGGGGGCGATCTCGATCTTGCCCGGGCGGCCCGAGGAGTGCAGCAGCAGGGCTTCCTGCTCGGTCACGCGGTTGGTTTGATCGTCCATGGTGCTGTTCCCGTACTGAAGGTTCCATTCGTCCCGGCCGGGGACGAATGGCGAAAGAAAATGTCGCAAAAAGAGCGATGCGACTTATGCTGTTGCGGAGGTGGTTACATGAATATGGACGTTGGTGCCACCGTTTTTCTCCAGCAGCGCCAGGGCCCGGTCCTCGGCCGCCGCGTCGGCGGCCCGCACCCACAGGATGACCGATCCGGCCTCGAGCGCCCGGGCGAAGGCCTCGGTGCGCGGTTTGGCCGAAACCTCGTCGATCACCTCCTTGGCCGCCACGCCGGCGGTGGCGGCGCCGATCAGCCCGGCCACGGTGGCCGCCACGGGCCCGCCGGCCAGCAGGATGGCGCCCGATGCCACCAGGGGGCCTTCGTATTTCAGCTCGCCCACCAGGGCCGTCATGGCGTCGCGCCAGGGCTTGCCCGGCGACCCGGCGGCGTCCAGGGATTCGTGGCCGGCCAGCACGCTCAGGTCCGTGCGCTCGAACCCGGCGTCCATCAGGGCCGCCACGGCGGCCTCGAAATGGGCCCGGTCGGCGAACAGACCGACGGCTTCGCGGTGCAGGGCGCCCCGGGGGGCGGTGGCGGAACTGGCGGGGGAGTGCGCGGACACGGCCTTGGAATCCTTCCGAAAAACCCGATCCTTATTGTGCACATTGGCGGCGCCGATTCCTAGCCTCCCTTTGGGCCCTGTGATAGGGTCGCCGTCCCCGCAACCGCCAGCCCCACGGCCCGCCGTTGACCGCCAAGACCGCCCCCGCGAAGGCCCCCGCCAGCGCCCCCGAACAGGACGACGCCGTCACGCCCATGATGGTCCAGTACCTGGCGGTGAAGGCCGAACATCCCGACAGCCTGCTGTTCTACCGCATGGGCGATTTCTACGAGCTGTTCTTCGACGACGCCGAACGGGCGGCGGCGGCCCTGGACATCGCCCTGACCAAGCGGGGCAAGCACCTGGGCGACGACATCCCCATGTGCGGGGTGCCGGTGAAAAGCCATGAATCCTACCTGTCGCGGCTGATCCGCGCCGGCTTCAAGGTGGCCGTGTGCGAGCAGATGGAGGACCCGGCCGAGGCCAGGAAGCGGGGTTCCAAGGCCGTGGTGAAGCGCGACGTGGTGCGTTTGATCACCCCCGGCACGCTGACCGAGGACAGCCTGCTGGACGCCCGGGCCCACAACTACCTGGCCGCCCTGGCCGAAGTGCGGGGCGCGGCCGGCCTGGCCTGGATCGACGTCTCCACCGGCGATTTCCTGACCCAGGCCGTGGCGCCGCGTGATCTGGCGGCCGCCCTGGCGCGGCTCGACGCCGGCGAGCTGCTGGTGGCCGACACCCTGATCACCCGGCCGGACCTGTTCGAGACCTTCGCCGACTGGAAGGACCGCCTGACCCCCCTGCCGCAGCCCCGGTTCGACAGCACCGGCGGGGCGAAGCGCCTGCAAACCCTGTTCGGGGTGGGGGACCTGGACGGCTTCGGCGCCTTCTCGCGGGCCGAGCTGGCCGCCGCCGGGGCCCTGGTGGACTACGTGGAGCTGACCCAGAAGGGCCGCCTGCCGCGCCTGGCCCGGCCGCGCCGCCTGGCCATGGGCGCGGTGATGGAGGTCGACGCCGCCACCGGGCGCAACCTGGAACTCATGCGCACCCTGTCGGGCGAGCGGCGCGGCAGCCTGCTGTCCACCA
>JAGREA010000361.1 GCA_020446745.1 Rhodobacterales bacterium
CGTCCACGGCCGCCAGGTGCTCGGTCAGGGCCGGTTCGCCGTGGCGGAACAGGGCTTCCAGGGGGGCGTAGGGCGCGCGCACGTCGGCCGGGGCGATGGCCTCGGCATAGCGGTAGGGGATGAAGAATCCCCGGGGGGCGCCCAACAGGGTCTGCAGCCCCATGCGCAGGCGGCGCCACCGCTTGGCCATGGCGAGAATCCTTCCCTTCGGCCCGTTCCCGGGGCGGGACAGGCGACTTGGGAATTGCTACCTTAGGCGCCACCGCAGTTCAACCACGGCCCCCCTTCATGCCCGCTTCCGTTTACGAGATCGCCCGCCTGCCGCGCCTGCTGGTGGGGCCCGGCACCTTCGCACGCACGGCCACGGAAGTGGCGGCCCTGGGGCGTCACGCCCTGGTGGTGACGGGCGCCCGGTCGTTCACCGGCACCCCGGCCTGGGGCCGCCTGCGGACCGACCTGGAGGCCGAAGGCCTGACCTGGACCCACCTGGCCGTGGCCGGCGAACCCTCGCCGGAGTGGGTGGACGAGGCCGTGCTCCGCAGCCGGGGCGAGGGCATCAACGTGGTGCTGGCCGTGGGCGGCGGCAGCGCGCTGGACGCCGGCAAGGCCCTGGCCGGTCTGCTGCTGCACGGCAATTCGGTGATGGACCACCTGGAAGGGGTGGGGCCCGAGCTGCCCTACGGCGGGCCGGCCCTGCCGTTCGTCGCCGTGCCCACCACCGCCGGCACGGGCAGCGAGGCGACCAAGAACGCGGTGCTCAGCCGCCACGGCCCGGGCGGTTTCAAGAAATCGTTCCGCGACCCCCAGCTGGTGGCCCGGGTGGCCATCGTCGACCCGGACCTGCTGGCCACCTGCCCGCCGGCCGTGGTCGCCGCCAACGGCATGGACGCCTTCACGCAACTGCTGGAAAGCCTGTGTTCCCTGAAGGCCAACCGGTTCACCGACGCCCTGGCCTGGGACGGCCTGGCGGCCTTCCGCGATGGCTTCTGGCCGGCCTGGCGCCACGCCGGAGACCCGGACCACGCCGAGGCCCGGGCCGGGCGCGGGGCCCTGGCCCACGCGGCGCTGATGTCGGGCATCTGCCTGGCCCAGACGGGCCTGGGGGCCGTGCACGGCCTGGCCCAGCCCCTGGGGTCGCTGTTCCCCATTCCCCACGGGGTGGTGTGCGGCACCACCGTGGGCGCCGCCACCCGCATGAACATGGCGGCCCTGACGGCCCGGGCACCGGACTCGCCGGCCCTGGCCGTGCTGGCCAAGGCCGGACGCCTGTTGGGGAAACGGAAGGATCTGCCGGACGAAGACGCCCGGGCGCTGCTGGCCGACACCCTGGATGCCTGGACCGACGACCTGGCCCTGCCGCGCCTGTCTGCCTTCGGGGTGGGGCAGGGGGACATCCCGGCCATCGTCGCCAACAGCCGGGGGTCCAGCATGAAGACCAACCCGGTGGTGCTGACCGACGACGAGGTGGCGGCCATTGTCCAGGCCAGACTCTAGGCGGGCCCGGCCGCAGGCGCCGGGCGGGCCGTCCGGTCAGACGATCTCCACCAGCTCGATGGCGAAGGTCAGGTCGTGGCCGGCCAGGGGGTGGAGGCCCGCTACACCCTGCGCAACGACGGCGGCGCGTTGATCTATGTAGAGAACGTGGGCTACCGCCACGGCCCGGCCGAGGTGCTGGCCCGCCTGGCCCGGGGCGAACCCGTCGACCCGGCGGAGTACTACTTCCGCACCGTGCCGGTGTTCGAAACGGCGGACCCGGACCTGGCCTGGCTGAACCGCACGGTCTGCGTGGCCACGGGCCGGCGCCAGGCCGACGCCGTGGTGCTGGCGGTGTATGAAGTGCTGTAGCCGCCTTGGGCCGGATCCCGGGTTGTGGGATATGCAGTGGGTCCGATAAAATGCGCCCGGAAACACAACAATTGGTATGACCGGCACGGTCCCGAATGTCGGACCAAACCTTCCAACTCCTGACCGATTGCCTCCAATCGCCCCTGGGCTTGGGTGGCGCGTTTCTGATTCTGCTGGCCTTGGTTGGCCTGCTCCTTTTCCGCAAGCGGTCGAAAGGCACCTTGGTCGGCCTGATCATTGCCGGGTTGGTGGGCGCGGGCACGCTGACGTATGGATTCATCGCGTACACGCTGTTGGCCACGCCTTCCGATGAATCCTGGGCGGTCTACAAGGCCGCCCACGCGGCGCGCATGGCTCACCGCGAGCGTGACGCGCGCGAAGGCTATGACAAGGCGATCGCCCTGTTCGAACAGGAACGGTATCGGATCGGCGTGGCGCTCGTGCTCCTGGACCGGAGCAAGCTGGAATACGAACTGGACAACCTCGAAAACGCCCAGCGGGACCTGGCCGCCGCCGAACCGATCTTCATCGCCCAGCACGATCGCGAAGGCGAAGCCCACGTGGCCCATTTGCAAGGGCGGTTGGAAGAGGCCCGCGGGAACCTTGAAGCCGCCCGCGGACTTTTCGATAAGGCCCGTTTGATCTATGGCGATTTACAAAACGTGATCGGACAGGCGAATTCCTGGAATGACCTGGCCAACGTGGCGCTCAAGCAGGGTTCATATCAGGATGCCAAGCACGCCTTTCAGGCCGCCTATCTGCTTTACGAATCACGGGGAAACGAGCACGGTATTGCCAATGCTTTGCATGGCCTGGCGCAGGTCGAAGCCCAAATTGGTGACTTGCCCACGGCCTTGGCGCTGGAGCAAGAGGTTCTGGCACGGTTTAAGAATGCGGGCGACCCCTTTGGCGTGGCAACAACCCTTCTGCACCTGGGGCATGACTTTCGCCGTCTGGGCCAGACTGGAGACGCACGCAAGGCGTATGCGGAGGCCATCAAGCGCTTCGACTATCTGGACCATGATTTCGGCAAGGCCCAGGCGCAACTGGGGCTCGGAGTTGCCGAATCACATGGCGATCACGCCGTCGAGGCGAGACGAAACCTGATCGCCGCCCGGGACACCTTCAAGAAACTGAACAGCCGCCAGGACGAAGGCAATACCCTGCGCGCCCTGGGAGACCTGGAAATCTCCCTCGGCCATCATGCCGTTGCCATGGGGGTCTGGTATCATGCCCTTGCCCTGTTCGAAACGACGGGAGACCGGACCGGCTCGGCGAACGTCCACTTGAGCCTGTCCGGTGCCATGCGGATGCCCCAACAGGAACAGGAAGCGCGGCAGCACCTGGCAATGGCCCTCGATCTCTACAAGGCCGAAGGGGATCGACAGGGGATGGGCAACGTTTTCAGAATGACGGGGAACGTGGAGTCCCTGTTGGGTCACCTAGACGCGGCGCGGGAAGCCTACGACCGGTCCATCTCCCTCTACAATTCCCTGGGATACGCTCATGGCGTGACGCGGTCGCGGCTTGGCTTGGCGCATGTCGAACTGCTCGACAAACACTATGAGCAGGCGCGCACCCGCTACGTCGAGGTCCGAAAGAGCTTCGAGTCCCAAGGGGATCAGGAAGGAATCCGTGAAGGGACGCTGGGCCTGGTCGCGGTTGAAAACGCGCTTGGCAACACGGACGCGGCGCGGGCCCTTCTTGCCGACGCCATCAAGAAAGCTCCCGACGAGGCCGCCAAGCCGGACCCATCGTCGCCCTGATCTCCCTGGATCGTTGACGCCACGGGAGGCCGGACTCCTGCCCGGGTCCAGGGCCGCGCCCTGGGCCCTGGTTCGGAACGCCGGAAGGTACCGCCTTGGGGCCCGGTCAGACGATCTCCACCAGCTCGATGGCGAAGGTCAGGTCGTGGCCGGCCAGGGGGTGGTTGCCGTCCAGCACCGCGCTGTTGTCGTTCACCGCCACCACGACCACCGCGAAGGTCTGGCCGTCCGGCGTCTGGGCCTGAAGCTGGGTGCCCACTTCCAGCGGCACGTCGCTGGGCAGGTTGGCCATGGGCACTTCCTGCACCATTTCCGGGTTGTGGTCGCCATAGGCCTCGGCGCAGGGGATGGTGATCTCCTTCTTCTCGCCCACGGCCATGCCGGTCACCGCGGTCTCGAAACCGGGAATCACCGACTGGGTGCCCAGGGTGAATTCCAGGGGCTCGCGGCCCTCCGAGGAATCGAAGGTGGTGCCGTCGGTCAGGGTGCCGGTGTAGTGGATGCGAACGGTGTCGCCGGAAGCTGCCATGCTCATGGGTCGTCCTTTTCGTCTGGCCGGGCCGGCGGGTTCGGGATGCTCGGGTGCCTCCTCCGCCGCCCCGGCCCGGCTGGCCGGCGACAAAAAAGACTTGAAGGGCGCAGTCTCTTGCGTCCCGTGGGGGATTGTCAACGCCCCGGGGCCGGGGGGGGCGGGATCGGCCCCGGCGGGCCCGGAAGCAGGCCCGTCCGGCCTGTCGGAAGTTTTGACACACACCCCTCATGAATTGCCTCAACATTCTGAAATTAAAAAATAAATATCGACGGTACGGGACTTGCATAATGTATGGCGTTGATGGGATCCGGTACCATGGCGCGCACATCCTGTTCGGCTGCAACGTTTCCCCGGTTCGATGACAGGGCCGGTCCGTCCGCCGATGACGTTGAGGTGACTTGCGGTGCCGGGTCGCATGGGAAACAATATCGGTCCCGAAACGGGCGCGGCCCCGCCGGCCGCGCCGCACCTGTTGATGCCGGGGGGTACGGCACGTTGTGGGACCAAGAGTGTTCCGGTGAACGGAACCGTGGGGAGAAGGTGCGAGGGATTCTGCTGGGGAGTTGTGTGGTTTTGATGGAGCGGTAACCCGTGACCAATCCCTATTACGTCGATGCCTTGCTCAGCACCTATTCCTGGGCGGAAACGGAGGGAACGCCGGTCGACCTGACCTATGCGTTCATCACCGCCGATACCATTCCCCAGTACTACTACGACATCACCGAGTTGAACTGGGCGGTCGACACGTTCGTCGAGATGAACGCCACCCAGAAGGCCGCCGCCGAGGCGGCCATGGCCCTGTGGGCCGCGGTGGCCAACGTGACCTTCACCGAGGTCACCCTGGTGGGCAACACCGCCAACCAGGCGCAGATCCTGTACGGCACGGCGGACCTGGGCACGGGGGTGGCCGGCGGCGCCTGGTACCCGGGCGGCAGCTGGGGCGGCGACGTGTGGATCACCAACATCTACGCCAGCTACCTGACGCCTTCGCCGGGCAACTACGCCTTCAACACCTTCATCCACGAAATCGGCCACGCCCTGGGCCTGAAGCACCCCGGCAACTACAACGCCGGCGGTGGCGGCACGGCCGGGCCCTACCTGCCCACCGACGAGGACGACCGCGAACACACGGTCATGTCCTATTACCAGGACAACACCAGCTACGGGTCGCCGCAGAACCCCATGCTGTACGACATCGCGGCCATCCAGACGCTGTACGGCGCCAACATGTCCACCGGGGCCGGCGACACGGTCTATGACCTGGCCGCCGACGGCTACCAGATGATGGCCCTGTGGGATGCCAGCGGCACCGATACCCTGGACCTGTCGGGCTATGGCTCGGGCCAGACCCTGGACATCACCTCGGGCGTGTTCTCCAACCTGTCCAACGTCTACAACTTCGTCATCGCCTACGGCGCCGACATCGAGAACATCGTCGGCAGCGCCTACAACGACACCCTGACCGGCAACGACCTGGCCAACGTGATCACCGCCGGGGCCGGCGACGACGTGGTGAACGCCGGGGCCGGCAATGACACCGTGGTGGCCGGATCGGGCGCCGGCAACGACTCCTACGACGGCGGCGCCGACAACGACACCATCACCTACGCCTCGACCATCCTGGGCGTGACCGTGGACCTGACGGCGGCGTCGGACCAGGGCAGCGGGGCCGAGGTGGGCACCGACCAGATCGCCAACATCGAGAACGTGACCGGCGGCTTCGGCGACGACATCCTTATCGGTGATGCCCTGGCCAATACCCTGGACGGCGGCTACGGCGCCGACAGCCTGACCGGCGGCGGCGGCGACGACTTCCTGTTCGGCGGCGGCGGCGACGACTGGGCCTTCTACCTGGGCGACCTGGCCGACTACACCATTGTTTTGAACGGTACCACGGCAACGGTCAGCGGCGGCCTGTTCGGCGAGGGCTTCGACACCCTGGACAGCATCGAGTTCCTGCAGTTCGCCGACCAGTTCTTCGACGTGGGCATCGCCGTGGCGGAACCGCCCACCGATTTCACCATGGACATCGGCGTCACCTATCCCATCGCCTACGGCAACGGCTGGAACGGCCTGACCGACGCCGACGGCGAGGTCACGGCCTCGTTCCTGTTCACCGGCACCAACCTTGAACTCAGCCTGGAAGGCTGGGACGTGGACTTCGCCGACGAGGTGGAGGTGCTGCTGAACGGCACCAGCCTGGGCTTCCTGTCCGTCGGCCCCAACGAGCAGCTCAATGGCGGCGACACCTTCACCATCGACGCCCTGGACCAGATCGCCGACTGGAACGTGCTGACCTTCCGCCAGGCCACCAACGTGACCTGGAAGTGGGGCATCACCGACGTGCTGCTGACCGATCTGGGCGCCCCGGCGGGCACCACCGTCAGCCTGTCGCAGCAGGACGTCGCCCAGGCGGAAGGGGATTCGGGCACCACGGCCTACACCTTCACCGTGCTGCGGGTGGGCGACACCACCGGCACCAGTTCCGTGGACTGGACCGTGGGCGGCGCCGGCGTGACGGCCGCCGACTTCGTGGGCGGCGTGCTGCCGTCGGGCACCGTGACCTTCGCCGCCGACGAGACCCAGCAGACCATCACCGTCGAGGTGGCCGGCGACACCACCGTGGAGCTGGACGAAACCTTCACCGTCACCCTGTCCAACCCCACCGACGCCACCCTGGGCAACGCCACGGTGAACGGCGTGATCCAGGACGACGACACGGCCGCCCCCACGGCCGACATCGTGCTGACCCCCGGCACCACGGTCACCGATGATTACGGCAACGGCTGGAACGGCGTGTCGGACGCCGACGGCGCGGTGACGGCCGAATTCCAGAACCTGGGCGTGGACTATGAACTGAGCCTGAAGGGCTGGGACGTGGACTTCGGCGACGAGATCGAGGTGCTGCTGAACGGCAACCACCTGGGCTACCTGAGCGTCGGCCCCAACGAGCAGCTCAACGGCGGCGACACCTTCGCCATCGACCTGGCCGACCAGATCGCCGGCACCAACATCCTGACCTTCCTGCAGACCACCAACGTGACCTACAAGTGGGGCGTCACCGACATCCTGCTGTCCGAGGTGGTGGCGCCCACCGGCGCCGTGGTCTCCCTGGCCACCCCGGGGCCCAGCCAGGCGGAAGGGGATGCCGGCACCACCGTCTTCACCTTCACCGTCAACCGCACCGGTGACACCACGGGCACCAGTTCCGTCGACTGGGCCGTCAGCGGCGCCGACGTGGACGGGGCCGACTTCGTGGGCGGCGTGCTGCCCTCGGGCACGGTCAGTTTCGCCGCCGACGAGACGGTGCAGACCATCACCGTGCAGGTGAACGGCGACACCGACCTGGAAGGCGACGAGGCCTTCACCGTCACCCTGTCGAACCCCACCGACGCCACCATCGCCACGGCCGCCGCCGACGCCGTGATCCTGGACGACGACACCCCGGCCGACATGGTGCTGACCCCCGGCACCACGGTCACCGACGACTTCGGCAACAACTGGAACGGCCTGACCGAGCCCGACGGCCTGGTCACCGCCGCCTTCACCAACACGGGCACGGACCTGGAGCTGAGCCTGAAGGGCTGGGACGTGGACTTCGCCGACGAGGTGGAGGTGCTGCTGAACGGCGTCAGCCTGGGCTTCCTGAGCGTGGGCGTGAACGAGCAGCTCAACGGCGGCGACACCTTCGCCATCGCCGCCGGCGACCAGATCACGGGCACCAACATCCTGACCTTCCAGCAGGCCACGAACGTGACCTGGAAGTGGGGCGTGACCGACATCCTGTTGACCGAGGTGGTGCCCCCGTCGGGCGCCGTGGTCTCCCTGGCCACCCCGGGGCCCGGCCAGGCCGAAGGGGATGCGGGCACCACGGTGTTCACCTTCACCGTCAACCGCACCGGCGACACCACGGGCACCAGCGCCGTGGACTGGGCCGTCAGCGGCACCGACGTGGACGGGGCCGACTTCCTGGGCGGCGTGCTGCCGTCGGGCACGGTCAATTTCGCCGCCGACGAGACGGTACAGACCATCACCGTCGAGGTGGCCGGCGACACGACCATCGAGGCCGACGAAACCTTCACCGTCACCCTGTCGAACCCCACCGACGCCACCATCGCCACGGCCACGGCCGACGGCGTGATCCTGGACGACGACACCCCGGCGGACATCGCCCTGGTTCTGGATACCACCGTCACCGACCAGTACGGCAACGGCTGGAACGGCCTGACCGAGGCGGACGGCCTGGTCACGGCCTCGTTCGACTACACGGGCACGGACCTGCTGCTGAGCCTGCAGGGCTGGGACGTGGACTTCGCCGACGAGGTGGAAGTGCTGCTGAACGGCAACCACCTGGGCTACCTGAGCGTGGGCGTGAACGAACAGCTCAACGCCGGCGACACCTTCGCCATCGGCGCCCTGGACCAGGTGATCGGCACCAACGAGCTGACCTTCCAGCAGGCCACCAACGTGACCTGGAAATGGGGCGTCACCAACATCCTGCTGACCGAGGCGGGCGGCGCGTCGGCCGCGGCGCCGGATCTGTTCGACTTCGACGTCCAGCCCACGGACTGGTTCGTGGAATCGGTGGAGGGCACGGACTTCGACTTCCACGACCTGGGCCCGCTGCCGCACGATGACGGCGATGACGATGCCGGCACGGAAGCGGACGAGTGGGACCTGCTGGCCGGCACCGACACCGGTGACGGCTCGGGCGACGGCGGCGCCACGGACGACGGTTTCGTCGGCGTGGTGGTCGAAGAGGGCCACGACCTGCCCCTGGTGGGCCTGGACCCCGACGAATTGTACGGCGGCAGCGCGATCGTATAACCTGCTGGCCGAAGGCCCCCGCCGCCCGGCGGTCGGGGGCCCAGGCAGGGTGGGGCGGTCCACGGCATGGCAGCGCAGGAACCAACCGAGCTGAAACGCGCGCTGGCCCGGTTCCGGGGCGCGTTCCTGGCCGTGTCGGGGTTCAGCCTGGTCCTCAACGGGGCCATGCTGCTGGTGCCC
>JAGREA010000362.1 GCA_020446745.1 Rhodobacterales bacterium
TCCATGTAGCCGGCGTCGGCGGTCATGTAGTAGCCCGGGAACTGGGCCAGGTAGCTGTCCACGTAGCGGTCGTCGTTCTGCCACAGGGTGGGCAGGGTGCCCGGCGGCAGGGGCAGCTTGCAGCAGATGGCGCCGATGTCGCCGGCCCGCACCTCGTTGCAGTCGTCATCCAGGATGCGCACGTCCCACCCGGGCACGGCCTTGGTGGGCGATCCGGGCTTCACGGGATAGGGCGTCAGGCCCAGGCAGTTGGCGGCGATGGCCCAGCCCGTTTCCGTCTGCCACCAGTGGTCGATCACCGGCACGCCCAGGATGGTCTGGGCCCATTCCAGGGTGTCGGGGTCGGTGCGCTCGCCGGCCAGGTACAGGGCCTTGAAGTGGCTCAGGTCGTACTTCTTCAGCATGTCGGCGTTGGGGTCCTCGCGCTTGATGGCGCGGAACGCCGTGGGCGCGGTGAACAGCACCTTCACCTTGTGCTGTTCGATGACCCGCCAGAAGGCCCCGGCGTCGGGCGTGCCCACGGGCTTGCCCTCGTAGAACAGGGTGGTGCAGCCGCGCAGCAGCGGGGCGTAGACGATGTAGCTGTGGCCCACCACCCAGCCCACGTCCGAGGCCGCCCAGTACACGTCGCCGGGCTGCACGTCGTAGATGGCCTTCATGGTCCAGTTCAGGGCCACCATGTGGCCGCCGTTGTCGCGCACCACGCCCTTGGGGATGCCCGTGGTGCCCGAGGTGTAGAGGATGTACAGCGGGTCGGTGGCCGCCACCGGCACGCAGTCGGCCGGCGTGGCGGCGGCGACGCCGCTTTCCCAGTCCACGTCGCGGCCGTCGATCATGGTCGCCTGGGCCTGGGGCCGCTGCAGGATGATGCAGTGGTCGGGCTTGCTGGCGGCCTGTTCGATGGCGCCGTCCAGCAGCGGCTTGTAGGGGATCACCTTGGCCCCCTCGATGCCGCACGAGGCCGACACGATGACCTTGGGCTTGGCGTCGTTGATGCGCACGGCCAGCTCGTTGGCGGCGAACCCGCCGAACACCACCGAGTGCACGGCGCCCAGGCGGGCGCAGGCCAGCATGGCGATGGCCGCTTCCGGCACCATGGGCATGTAGACGATCACCCGGTCGCCCTTTTCCACCCCCTGGGCGCGCAGCAGGCCGGCGAAGGCGGCCACGGCGTCGCGCAACTGGGCATAGGTGTAGGTGCGCACCGTGTTGCCGGTGACCGGGCTGTCGTAGATCAGCGCCGGCTGGTCGCCGCGCCCGGCGTCCACGTGGCGGTCCAGGGCGTTGTAGCAGGTGTTGACCTCGCCGCCGCGGAACCAGCGATAGAACGGCGGGTTGCTGTCATCCAGAACCTTGTCCCATTTCTTGTACCAATGGATGTCCTCGGCCACGCCGCCCCAGAATCCCTCCGGATCGTTCAGGGACTGCTGATAGGCTTCCGTATAGGCATCGGTCATGACGTCTCCCCTTTGATCTTTATGCAGGCAGATTGGCCCGGACCGGCTCCCCCCGCCTCAAAACGGAGCCCGTCACATGACTTGCGGCAGTTTGCGGGATTCAGCGGCATTTTCCTAGGTTTCCCTGCGCCCATTTTACAAAACTTTAAGTGGGCGGCCGCCTTGGGCTACATAGGACGGTTCCTCCCCCGGCACACGGAGATCCGCCATGTCCCAGAACCCCCAAGATCACACCCCGGGCATCTACGACACCGGGCTGGAGCGCCACCCGGCCAACTTCGCGCCGCTGAGCCCGCTGACCTTCATCGAGCGCGCGGCCCGGGTGTACCCGGACCACCCGGCCGTGGTGCACGGCCCGGTGCGCCGCACCTGGGGCGAAACCTACGCGCGTTGCCGGCGACTGGCCTCGGCCCTGGCCCGGCGCGGCGTCGGCCAGGGGGAAACGGTGGCCATCATGGCCAGCAACACGCCCGAGATCTACGAGGCCTCGTTCGGCGTGCCCATGGCGGGGGCCGTGCTGAACACCCTGAACGTGCGCCTGGACGCCCCCACCATCGCCTTCTGCCTGAACCACGGCGAGGCCCGGGTGCTGATCACCGACACGGAATTCTCGCCCGTGGTCAAGGCGGCCCTGCCCATGGTCGAGCACGAGATCCTGGTGGTGGACATCGACGATCCCCAGGCCGAACTGCCGGCCGACGCCGGCCAGCGCCTGGGCGCCCTGGACTACGAGGCCCTGGTGGCCGAGGGCGACCCGGACTTCGCCTGGGCCCCGCCCGGCGACGAGTGGGACGCCATCTCGCTGAACTACACGTCGGGCACCACGGGCAACCCCAAGGGCGTGGTCTACCACCACCGGGGGGCCTATCTGAACGCCCTGGGCAACGCCGTGGGCTGGAACATGGGCCACCACCCCGTGTACCTGTGGACCCTGCCCATGTTCCACTGCAACGGCTGGTGCTTCCCCTGGACCCTGGCCGCCGTGGCCGGCACCAGCGTGTGCCTGCGCCGGGTGGGCGCCGGCACCATCTTCGACGCCATCGCCGACGAGGGCGTGACCCACTTCTGCGGCGCCCCCATCGTCATGAACTTCGTCATCAACGCCACCCCGGCCGAGAAGCGGACCTTCGACCACAAGGTCAACATGATGACCGCCGCCGCCCCGCCGCCGGCCGCCACCCTGGCGGCCATGCAGCGCATGGGCTTCGAGGTGACCCACGTGTACGGCCTGACGGAAACCTACGGGCCCGCCGTGATGTGCGCCTGGCACGACCAGTGGAACGACGAACCCATCGAGGAACAGGCGCGCCTGAAATCGCGCCAGGGGGTGCGCTACCACGTGCTGGACGGCCTGACGGTCATGGACCCCGGCACCATGACCCCCGTGCCCGCCGACGGCGAGACCATGGGCGAGGTGATGTTCCGCGGCAACATCGTCATGAAGGGCTACCTGAAGAACCCCCGGGCCACCGACGAGGCCTTCGCCGGCGGCTGGTTCCATTCCGGCGACCTGGGGGTGATGCACCCGGACGGCTACATCCAGCTCAAGGACCGGTCGAAGGACATCATCATCTCGGGCGGCGAGAACATTTCGACCATCGAGGTCGAGGACGCGCTGTACCGGCACCCCGCCGTCCTGGAAGCGGCGGTCGTCGCCAAGCCGGACGAAAAATGGGGCGAAACGCCCTGCGCGTTCGTCATGCTGAGGGA
>JAGREA010000363.1 GCA_020446745.1 Rhodobacterales bacterium
CTTCCATCTTATTGAAATTTTTCAATATCTATAGGGAAAGACCGCCCTGCGGCATCTCGCGCCTGCGGGCGGTCTGGTCCCGGCCGGAAGAATTTTCGAAAAAAAGCGGGTGCCTGTGACCCCCGTCACAGTCCCCCTACCCCCCCATGGGTATGGTTAATACCGAGGTATCTTCCTGATATCCATTCCCTCAATACCCCACCTTCAGCGGCCCCGAGGACAGTCTCCCGGGGCCGATTTTTTTGTGCGAGGCGGGTCTATGGGCGGGGATTCGGGCAGGGCTAGGGCAGCAGGGTCTCCAGGCTGGAGAACCGGGGCCGGAACAGGGCGAAGGTGTACAGCGTCTGGGTCTCCACCACCGAGCGCAGCAGGATGGGTTCGTAGTCGAAGTAGACCTCGGCCACCACGGCGGTCTCGTTCTCGCGCACCACGAAGCCGGGCGGCAGGCTGGCCGATCCGCCCTGGGCGCCGAAGGCGCTGCCGCCGCTGCCGCCGCCGTGGTTGCGCTGCCAGCTGATGACCGCGCCGTTGCCGTGGTTGACGATGGACGACACCACCACCAGGCCATCGCCGCTGATCGAATAGGGATCCATGACGAAGTTGGCGGCCTCGAACAGGGTGGCCAGGCCGCCCTCGGTCAAATCCTCGGCCTGGGATACCAGGTCGGCCAGGGTGGCGGCCGTGCGCTCCACCTTCTGGTTCAGCATCACGTAGCGGGTCACCTCGATGCCGGAATAGAGCAGCACCAGCACCACGGGCATGGCGAAGGCCAGCTCCAGGGCCAGGGTGCCCCGGTCGTCCCGCAGCCATCGGCGCAGGGGGCGAAGCCAGGAATTGCGCAGGCGGTCCAGCATGGTCCTAGTCCCAGGGCTCGTTCTTCACGGCAATGGCGGCCCGCAGGCGGTACTTGCCGTCGTGGCCGATGAAGGCACCGGCGATGGGCGTCAGCAGCGGCCAGTCATAGGTAATGCGGTACACCACCACCGAATCGGCGTTGCCGGCGCCGGACACGCCCATGTCCTGGTCCCAGGCGCCGTTGCCGTTGGTGTCCGTATAGGTCTCGCCGGCGTCGTAGGCGCCGTTGCCGTTGCCGTCGACGAAGCTTTCGCCCTTGCCCACCAGGTCGTAGGCCGGATAGGTCAGCACCTGGATGTTGGCCTCGCTCATGTCCACCAGGCCCAGGGTGCGCTCGTCGATCAGGTCCACGATGTAGGCCATGCGCGACTGGCCGTTGGGCAGCTGGCCGGTGATGCCCCAGCGGGCGGCATCGCGCAGCGCGCTTTCCATCAGGATGTCGACGAACATCAGCATGCCGAATTCCATGGTGCCCACCACGATGGTCACCAGCACCGGCGCCGCCAGGCCGAATTCAATGGCCGGGCTTCCCCGGTCATCGCGGCGCAAACGGATCAGGTGGCGAATCGCGCGCAACATGCAGATCATCCCATCCAGGATCGGCAGAGCGATCCCGCCCGAAAAGGGCTCTTGTATATTTTGAATTGTAATCCAATGCTGATTTTATTGCTATCATGAACATGTAATTCTTTTTATCTATACTATGTTTTATTTGATCGGTATTTGTCTAAAATGCAATCGATCCGCCTCGCCACGACGGGGCTTTGCCGCCGCGCCCCCAGGGGGTAGTGTGGCGGCCATCTGGCGCACCGAAGGGAGCAAACGACCGTGAAACTGCTTCGATACGGCCCCAAGGGGCAGGAAAAACCCGGACTGCTGGACGCCGGCGGACGCCTGCGCGACCTGTCGGGCCACGTGGCCGACATCGACGGCACGGTCCTGGGCCCCAGCCGCCTGGCCGCCCTGTCGTCGCTGGATGCGGAGTCCCTGCCCCGGGTGGACGGCCACCCGCGCCTGGGCCCGCCCGTGGCCGGCATCGGCAAGATCCTGGCCATCGGCCTGAACTACGCCGACCACGCGGCCGAAACGGGCGCCACCCCACCGCCGGAACCGCTGCTGTTCACCAAGCAGATCACCTGCCTGAACGGCCCCAACGACCCGGTGATGCTGCCCCAGGGCTCCACCCACGCGGACTGGGAGGTCGAGCTGGCCGTCATCATCGGCACCAAGGCCCAGTACGTGGCCGAAGCCGACGCCCTGGCCCACGTGGCCGGCTATGCGGTGATGAACGACGTGTCGGAACGGGAATACCAGAAGGACCGGGGCGGCCAGTGGACCAAGGGCAAGTCGGCCGACACCTTCGGCCCCCTGGGCCCCTGGCTGGTCACCGCCGACGAGGTGCCCGACCCCCAGAACCTGTCCCTGTGGCTGGACCTGAACGGCGAGCGGCGCCAGACCGGTTCCACCACCCAGATGATCTTCGGCGTGGCCCACCTGGTCAGCTACCTGAGCCGCTTCATGACCCTGATGCCCGGCGACGTGATCACCACCGGCACCCCGCCCGGCGTGGGCCTGGGCTGCAACCCGCCCCGGTTCCTGAAGCCCGGCGACGTGCTGACCCTGGGCGTGGAAGGCCTGGGCGAGCAGCGCCAGGAGGTGGTGGCCTGGCACCCGCCGGCCTAGGGGGCGGGATCTTTCCGCCCATGATCATCGCCCAGATTTCCGACCTGCACCTGCGGGTGGACGGCGAGCTGCTGCGCGGCCGCATCGATTCCCAGGCGGCGCTGGAGGCGGTGATCGCCCACGTGAACGGGCTGGACCCCCAGCCCGACGTGGTGCTGGCCACCGGCGACCTGGCCCAGAAGGGCCCGGGGCAGGATTACGGCGCCCTGCGCGCCTACCTGGACCGCATCCGCGCCCCCGTCTACGTGATCCCCGGCAACCACGACAAGCGCGACGCCCTGCGCGACGCCTTCGCCGACAAGGGCTACCTGCCGGCCACGGGCAAGTTCCTGCACTACACGGTGGAGGACTTCCCCCTGCGGCTGATCGGCCTGGACACCACCATGGCCCGCAACGATGGCGGCAAGATGAGCCCCAAGCGCCTGGCCTGGCTGGAGGACCGCCTGGCCGAGCAGCCGGACCGGCCGACCCTGATCTTCATGCACCACCCGCCGTTCAAGGTGGGCGTGCGCTACATGGACACCCCGGCCTTCAAGGGCGCGGCGGACCTGGAAGCCCTCGTGCGCCGCTTCCCCAACGTGCGGCGGGTGATCTGCGGCCACCTGCACCGCCACGTCACCGTGGGCTGGGGCGGCACCGTGGCCTCGGTGGCGCCCAGCGCCGTGTTCCAGATGGTGCTGGATTTCGACCCCCAGGCCCGCAGCGCCTACCGCCTGGAACCCTCGGCCGTGCCCGTGTTCCTGTGGCGCGAGGATACCGGCCTGGTGGGCCACACCAGCCTGCTGGGCGATTACGGCCCGGCCCACCCGTTCCACCCGGTCGCCGCCGCCGCGGACAAGGTGGCCTGACCCCCAAACCCCCTCCCCGCG
>JAGREA010000364.1 GCA_020446745.1 Rhodobacterales bacterium
CTGGTGGGACGCCCGCAACCCGGTGCGGCCCATCGAGCCTCTGCCTTCCACCGTGTTCGCCTGGACCGGCGCCCTGCACCTGGGCGACCCGCCGCCGGCCACGCCGTTCCTGTGCAAGCCGGGGCCCGAGGCGCCCTTCGTGGTGCCGCGCCTGGTGGCGGACCCACGCATCCGCGCCGTGGTGTCGCGCCTGGAGGTGGGCGGGCGCCCGGCCTTCCTGATCGTCTATTTCGCCCGGACCACGCCCTTCGAGTTGATCCGCGCCAACGCCTGGGGAACCGACCTGTACTTCGCCCGGGACGACCGGGGCGCGGGCTATGCGGGGCGCTGCCTGCCGTCGGACCTGGACTACGACTTCGACCTGGTGCCGTGGATCCGCGCCGGGCGGGTGCTGTGGATCACCCCCGGCGATCCCACCCTGACCCTGCGCGCCACGGTGGCCGACTGCCCCTTCCTGGGCCTGCCGGGCCGCCGCTACCCCCTGGCCCTGGAGGACGGCGACGTGTGGGATGACCTGCCTGCGGAGACGGCCCATGGATAGGACTGCCGACAACACCCCCGCCAACACCTCCGCCAACACCTCCGGGGCCCGCCTGACGGCCCAGGTGGCCCGCGACGACCTGCGGCCCCTGGTGGTGGACCGGCTGGGCCTGGCCTGCCACGGCCGGTCGCCCCTGGCCCCGGCCCTGGCCGGCTATGCGCCGGGCAACCGCCGGCTTTCGGCGGCGGCGGAGAGCCTGGCCGAAGACCTGGCCACGGCCCTGTCCATCCTGGCCCGGCCCCAATTGGTGATGGGCAACCGCACGGGAGGCGGCAGCCTGGGCCTCAGCTTCTTTTCCGCCTGCCACGCGCCGGCCGAGGGCGGCGACGCCTGGGCCGTGGTCACGCCGTCGTTCGAAGGATCGTTCCTGATCGAGCTGTTCGACGACGCCTGGGCGTTCCTGGCCTGGTGGCTGACCTTGAACGCCTCGGCGGCCGAGGAGCCGACGGCCAACCACATGCCGCCGCCCCTGACCCTGGAATCCGCCGTCTACCTGCTGCACGCCATCGACAGCCACCGGCGCTGCGCCCTGGAAAGCCTGCTGGCTTACGCGCCCCGGAACACGCCGTCTGTCTCCCCCGCCGCCTTCAAGGAGACCCTGGCGGCCTCCATCCGTGGCGGCGACCTGCGGTGGCTGCTGCCGGCCTTCCTGGGCCTGACCCCGGGCCTGGACCTGGACGCCTTCGACAACGACCCGCGCCACCTGGAGGATCTGGCCCGGCGCGGCTTCCTGGTGGACGGCGCCGTGGCCGGCGGCGAGGACCTGGTATTCGGCGAGGCCGGCCGGGCCATGGGCACGGAATTCCACCGTGGCTGGTTCCAGGCCGCGGGCTTCGAGACGACGGTGGGCGACGGCCCCCGGTGGGACACGCTCCACCAAGCCTTCCTGGCCCCCACGGTGCTGGCCAACCACCTGTTCCTGGTGCACCGCGACGGCGCCGGACACCCGATGGTCAACCACCAGGCCCTGACCCGCACGGACCTGGAGGACCGCATGGCCGGCCTGATGCGCGATGCCCTGGACGCCGTCGCCAAGGCCGCACCGGTGGAAGAAGAGACCGCCGATACGTCCCCCGCCGAAGCTCCCCGCCCGGCGGCGGCTTCCGTCTGCGGGTCCTGCGGCGCCGCCCTGAAGCCGGACCAGAAGTTCTGCACCCAGTGCGGCACGCCGGTGCCGGCGGGCTGTCCGTCCTGCGGCGCGCCGCGGGTTGCCGGGGCCAACTTCTGTTCCGCCTGCGGTGCCGCCCTGCAGGGGTGATCAGAAATAGGCCCACATGAACCAGGCCCAGTGGAGCAGCGCGCCCACCACGGCGCCGCCGGCCCAGGCCAGGGACAGGGTCATGCCCCCCGCGCCGCCGCCCAGGCGGGCCGCGACCTGGGCCAGGCCGGCCGCCGCCAGGGCCAGGACCACGGCGACGATCAGGGCATTGAACGGCAAGGCCAGCAGGATCACCGCCATGACCCCGGTCCAGCCGGCGACCGTCAGGCCGCCGGTGCGCAGGTCCAGGACCGTCGATCCGGCCCCGGCCAGGCGGGCCGCCAGGCCGGCCACCGCCCCGCCCGCGGCGCCGCAGACCAGCAGCACCGCCGCCGAAACCGGATGATGGATTCCGTAAAGGGCCAGGAACTGGTCGAGCAGAATCGCCACCACCGCCCCCAGGGCCCAGCCGAGCCCCCAGGCGGCGGCGGGAAAGGCAACGGCGGCGGCGGCGCCCGGCGGCGCCTTGGCGGAAGGAGAGGGCCTGGGGGTGGGAGGCGGCTTGGCGGCGGGTTGGGGCTTCGCCGCCGTGTCGGCCCGGGAACCCTTGGGCCGTTCAGGTTCCTGGACCGGCTGGCCGCAGCCGCCGCAGAACCGGTCACCCGGCGAAAGGGGCTGGCCGCATTGGCCACAAAACGCATGCTGAACGCCCATCTTCGGCCCCCATGTCAGCGCTTGTCCGTGGGGACCGGCCGGCGGAACGGACACGAATCGCGGGCACGAGTCGCGCCGGCCGGTCCTTCAACAGGATAGCACGGACGGGGCTGGAGGGTCAGGCGGCGTTGGCGTTCTCCAGGTCGCCGGCGTCGAAGCATTCGATCACGTCCACGCGGCCGATGCCCTTGACGTCCTTGGCGCCCAGCATGCGGCCCTTGCAGCCGTCCTCGATGGACATCCAGCTGTCGTAGGTCATGGCCACGCCGCCGGGGCTGGCCAGGTCGCTCATGCGCGACGCGGTGTTCACGGTGGCGCCCCACAGGTCGAACTGGTAGCGGTCGTCGCCGACGATGCCGGCCACCACCGGCCCCACGTGGACACCCACCCGCAGTTCCCATTCGGGCACCAGCTCGCGGATGGCCTGGGCCATTTCCAGGCCGCACCGGGTGGCCGACATGAGCGGCGTGTCGTTGGGCCGCATCAGGCCGGCCGTGGCCATGAAGGCGTCGCCGATGGTCTTGATCTTTTCCATGCCGTGCTTGTCGGTGATGTCCTCGAACCGCTTGACCACGGCCTGCAGGTCGGCCACCACGTCGGCCGCGTCGTGGCGTTCGCAGAAGGCGGTGAAGCCGACGATGTCGCAGAACAGCACCGCCACCTCGTCATAGCGGCGGGGGATCACCCGGCCGCTGGCCTTCAGCTCGCTGGCCGCCGCCGTGGGCAGGATCACGTTCAGCAGCTGGTCGGCCCGGCGCTTCTGCATGCGCAGCTGCTCCATCTGCGACTTCTCGCGCTCGCGGTGGCGGCGGCGATCCAGGCAGGCACCGATGCGGGCTTCCAGCAGCACGGCGTTGAACGGCTTGGACAGGTAGTCCTCGGCGCCCAGCTGGATACATTCGGCCACCCGGTCGGTCTCGTCCACGCCCGAGATCATGATCACGCTGGAATCCCGCAGGCGCATGTCCGACTTCATTTCGCTGAGCACGCTGATGCCGTCCAGTTCGGGCATCTCCACGTCCAGCAGCACCAGGTCGTAAGGTTCCTTGGCCAGGATATCCAGGGCCTGGCGGCCGTTATCGGCCGTTTCAACCTTGGTGAAACCTTCGTTGACCAGATGCCGGACCAGCAGGTTGCGGCCGAACGGTTCATCATCAACGACCAGTATGGAAAGGGCTTCTTTCATCATGTGTTCTTTCCCTTCGTATCAACGACCAAACAAAAGTTGAGCGTCCCGTTGTCCGGGATCAGGTCCGCCCCACGAACAGGGCGGCAATGAATAGCCAGCCGGCCCCCGACAGGGAGATCCACAGGGCCAGGGCGGCGCAGGGCGTCAACGGCCGGACCCGGGAGTCCGCCTGTCCGTCCTGGCCGGCCTTCCCGTCCGGCCGGGCGACAAGGAACCGGGTCATCGTCGCCGCGTTTTCCCATTTCACCGTCATGCGCATCTCCTATCGGTTGCCGTTCAGCTTGTTTCAGCAGCGGTCCACGTAGGCCTGGACGTCCTGCATCAGGTCGTCCAGGCGGGGTGCCGCGGCGCCGATGCCGTCCCAGTCCCCGGCCTTGCCCGCCGTTTCCAGCTCCAGGCACAGGTCGGCCAGCTGGTGGGCCCCCACGGCCCGGGACGAGGACTTCAGCTTGTGGGCCGCCTGGGCCACGGAAATGGCCGAGGCGCTTTCCACGCCCTCCTTCACCTCGCCGATATAGCGCCACGAGGGCTCGACGAATTCCTTCAGGAGCTGGCGGCACAGGTCCGGATCGTCGCCCACCAGGGCGGCCAGGGCCTTGGGATCGATGGCGCCAGCCCCGTTGCCGTTGACCTTTCCGGGGACCTTTCCGGGGACCTTCCCGGGTGACGCCGTGGCGGGTTCGTCCCCGGCCGCGGCCACGGGCTGCCCGCTGGACATCACCTTGGGGGGGCGGGCCGACGGCTTCACCGCCTTGGGCCGATCCATGTCCATGGTGCCGGTCGGGGCTTCCGCCGCCGCCGCAGGCGCCGGCTCGCCCAGGGGTTCGACTAGGGGTTCGGGGGCCATCGTCGGTTCCGACGCCAGGGCGGGTTCGGAATCCACGGGCATCCACTTGGCCAGCATGACCTTCAGCTTGTCCAGTTCCACGGGCTTGGACAGGTAGTCGTCCATGCCGGCGTTGAGGCACCGGTCGGCCTCGCCCTGCAGGGCGTTGGCGGTGATGGCGATGATGGGAATGCGACCGTCGGTTTCCGCCTCGCGGATGGCCCCGGTCAGTTCGTAGCCGTCCATCTCGGGCATGTGGCAGTCGGTCAGCACCATGCCGAACCGGCGGCTTTTCCAGGCCTCCAGGGCCTCGCGGCCGTCGTTGGTCACGTACACGGCATAGCCCAGCAGGTCCAGCTGGCGGGTGATCACCTTCTGGTTGGTCTCGTTGTCCTCGGCCAGCAGGATCAGCCGGCCCTGGGCCTCCGCCGCCTCGACCGTCGGCGCGGTGGCGCGCTTCACCCCGGGGGCGTCGTCGCGGTGCTTGACCTCGGGGCTGGCGCGCCCGGCGGCGATGGCCACGGCGCGGACGAAGCCCGACCGGGTCAGGGGCGTGGCGCCGAAGATGATCGTGTCCCGGTCCTCGGCGTGCTGTTCGGCCAGCCGGCGACCGCGCCGCAGGCACACATAGCGGGTGTTGGCGAATCCCGGCAGGTCGCGCAGGCCATGGCGGATGGCTTCCTTTCCGGCCATGTCCCAACCGGTGCCCAGGACGGCGACGTCGAAGGGGGCCTCGTCCGTGGCCGCGCCAGCCCGGGCCGAGAATTCGGCGTTGTCTTCCGCTTCCACCACCTCGGCCCGCCAGTGGGTCAGGTAGCGGTGCAGGAACGCGCGCCGGTCGTCGTCGGCCTCGGCCAGCAGGATGCGCAGGCCCGACAGGTCATGGCGGCCCGACATGTCGCGCCCCGTCCGGGTGTTCTCGGCCATCCGGTAGGTGACCTGGAAGTGGAAGGTGGAGCCCTCGCCCTCCACGCTGTCGCAGCCGATCTCGCCGCCCATCATGGTGGCCAGGCGGCCGCAGATGGCCAGGCCCAGGCCCGTGCCACCGAACCGGCGGGTGGTCGATTCCTCGGCCTGGGAGAATGCCTGGAACAGGCGCGAGCGGCCCTCTTCCGATATGCCGATGCCGTTGTCGCGCACCTCGTAGCGCACCGTGGCGGTATCCGTCGAACCGTCGTCCACCCGGTCCGCCCGCACGATCACCCGGCCCTTCCGGCCGTCCTCGTTGTTGGTGAACTTGATGGCGTTGCCCGCCAGGTTGAA
>JAGREA010000044.1 GCA_020446745.1 Rhodobacterales bacterium
CGCCGCGGCGGGCATCCACATGGGGCCCGGCCAGGCGCCCGCCGATCCAGTGGCCCACGGACAGACCGGCCAGCACCACGGCGATGATGGCCGTCCAGGTGTACAGCGACATGCCCACGTAGGGGGCGATCATGCGCCCCGCCACGATCTCGACCGTCAGGCCGCCGGCCGAACTGAGGAACAGGGCGGCGCCATACGCCCATTGCCGCATCGCTGTGTCCTCCCGCCGGTTTCCGGCCGGTCCATCACATAGCCGTGACCGGCGCCGGCGACCGCCGGGCCGCGATTGCGGTTGCGGTCCAATACGTTAAACTGAACTCAAGCAAGTTTTAAATGAACAGGGAAACGTCGTCATGTGGAAACGCCCCTGGCCCGCGAGGGTCGCGGGAGCGGCCGTGGTCGGCCTGGCACTTCTGGCCGCCCGGGCGCCGGCGCTGGCCGAGGACACGGTCCTGGCCGACCCGCCGCCGTCGGTGGACGCGCCGCGCAAGGTGGTCCTGACCCTGACCACCGATGATCCGCGCAAGATCAACAGCGTGCTGTACAACGCCGTGAACGTGCAGAAGTTCTATGGCATGGACCACGTGCAGATCGCCGTCGTGGCCTGGGGGCCGGGCGTGCGGGCCCTGCTTCGGGCCGGATCGCCGGTGCGCCCGCGCATCGAAAGCCTGCTGCAGTACGACATCGAATTCGTCGCCTGCGGCAACACCATGACCACCATGCACTGGCACGACAAGGACCTGATCGACGGCGTGGCCGTGACCACCGCCGGCATCCCCGAGGTGATCGAGCGCCGCCTGCGGGGCTGGATCGACATCAACCCCTGAACGGCCGATCGGGGCCGGCCCCACCGCGAGAGGGAGGACACATGCTGACGCGCATCCGAGGCGCTTTCCTGCTGACGGGCTTTCTGGCCCTGGTCATCCTGCCGGGGGCGCTGGCGGCCGACGATTCGGCCCGCGCCCTGCCGACCCTGCCCAAGCTGGCCCCGGGCGAGGACGGCATGCACCACGAGCCCTGGTTCCACGAGGGCTTCCTGGACCTGGCCGAGGACCTGGCCGAGGCCGGCGCCGCCGGCAAGGACATGGTGGTGATCTGGGAACAGCGCGGCTGCCCCTATTGCGCCAAGATGCACACGGTGAACCTGCGCATCCCCGACGTGGTGGACTACCTGAAGGCCAACTTCCTGATCGTCAAGCTGGACCTGTGGGGCGCCCGCGAGGTGACGGACTTCGACGGCGAGGTGCTGGAGGAACGCAAGCTGGCCCTGAAGTGGGGCATCCGCTACACCCCCACGCTGCAGTTCTTCAAGCCCGGCCAGGCGCCGGCGGGCCAAAGCGGCAAGGACGCCGAGGTGCACCGCATGTTCGGCTATTTCTACCCCTTCCACTTCCTGACCACGTTCCAGTACATCCGCGAGGCCGCCTATGAGTCCGAGCCCAACTTCCAGCGCTATGTCAGCGCCAAGGGCAACGCCCTGGAAGCCAAAGGCGTGCACGTGGACCTGATGGCCGAATCCCTGCCGCACTGAAGGCGCCGGGCGCAAACGAAACGCGCCGCCCGGGGCAGGGTGCGGCGCGTTTTTTTGTGGGGCAGGGCGGGGCGGCGGCTCAGGTGCCTTCCACCAGCCCCGGGAAGGCTTCCAGCATCCACTGGGCCACCTCGGAAAGCGAGCCGGTGAAGATGGCGATGCCGGTGATCACCAGCAGGGTGCCGATGGTCAGCTCCACCTTGCGCATGTGGCGCCGGAACTTGCCCATGAAGGTCATGAACGGCTTCACGAACACGGCGGCGATGAGGAACGGGATGCCCATGCCGGCCGCGTAGACGGTCAGCAGGGCCATGCCCTTGGTCACCGATTCCTCGGTCGAGGCGATCATCAGGATCGACGCCAGCACCGGGCCCACGCAGGGGGTCCAGCCGAAGGCGAAGGCCAGGCCCAGCACGTACGAGCCCACCAGGCCGGCCGGCTTGTCCTGCAGGTGGAACCGCTTCTCGAAGTTCAGGAAGCCGATGCGGAACACCCCGGCGAAGTGCAGGCCGAAGATGACGATGATCACCCCGGCGATCTTCCCCAGCACGTCCAGGTGCTCGATGATGGCCTGGGACAGGGCGCTGGCCGCCGCCCCCAGGACGATGAACACCGTGGCGAAGCCCAGCACGAAGGCCAGGGACGAAATGAACACCCGCCGGGCCAGGGTCTGGTCCACCCCTTCCTCGGCGATCAGCTGGTCCAGCGAGGCCCCGCCCAGGAAGCAGATGTAGGCCGGCACCAGCGGCAGCACGCAGGGGGAGAAGAAGCTGAGCAGCCCGGCCAGGGCCGCCCCGCCGTAGGTAATGCCGAAGGGGTCCATGGCCGCCTTACCCGCCGATCCAGCGGATGGCCTGGTTTTCCTGCACGTTCACCGTGCCCTTGGCCTTGATGTAGTTGCTGACCACGTCATAGATCATGGGGCCCTCGGCGCCCTCGTTCACCGACGCCCAGCCGCCCACCATGTAGGTGCGCGACGGGTCGATGGGCTTGCCGCTGGCCAGGTGCACCATGTCCTTGACCCGCGAGCCCATGGGCTTGGCGATGTCGAAGGTGTAGCCCATGCCGCCCACGCGCACCATGTCGCCGCCCTGCTGGTAGTAGGGATCGGGGTTGAACAGGTTGTCGCCCACGTCCTCCAGGATGGTCTTGATCAGCTCGCCGGTCATGGGCGTGCGGGTGGTGTTGGCGTAGGTGATGCCGGTCTGGTGGAACACGTGGTCCATGGTGATGTCGGCCCCCGGCGGCAGGGACGAACCCCAGCGGAAGCCCGGCGAGAAGGCGATCTCGCAGTCCCGCTCGGCCATGATGGCGTCGCAGATCAGGTCGTCGAAGGTGCCGTTGAAGTTGCCGCGCCGGTACAGCAGGCTTTCCGTGCGGCCCAGCACCGTGTCGATGACCGCGCTGTGCGGCGCGCGGATGCCGTTCACCACCGCCTGGATTTCCGGGTCGGGGGTGATCACGTCGGACAGCACGGGGATCAGGCGGAAGGCGTGGTCGACGATCTTCTTGTTTTCCACCTTCACGTCCAGGCGGCCCAGGAACTTGCCGTGGGAACCGGTGGCCACCAGCAGGGTGTCGTTCACCTTGACGAGTTGCGGGATGGCGTCGTGGGTGTGGCCGGTCAGCAGCACGTCGATGCCGGTCACGCGGGACGCCAGCTTGCGGTCCACGTCGAAGCCGTTGTGGCTGGCCAGGACCACCAGTTCGGCGCCTTCCTCGCGGGCCGCGTCCACGTGCGCCTGCACCTTCTCCTCGCGGATGCCGAACGACCATTCGGGGATCATGTAGCGGGGGTTGGCGATGGGGGTGTAGGGGAAGGCCTGGCCGATCACCGCCACCTTGACGCCGCCGCGGTCGAAATAGGCGGTGCTTTCGAACACCGGCTCCTCGAAGTCGGTGTCCACCACGTTGCCGCACAGGAACGGGAAGTTCAGCTTCTCGATCAGCTCCTTCACCCGGTCCTGGCCGTAGGTGAATTCCCAGTGGGCGGTCATCACGTCCACGCCCAGGGCGTTCATGGCCTCCACCATGTCCTCGCCGCGGCTCTGCAGCGCCGTGTAGGAGCCCTGCCAGGTGTCGCCGTTGTCGATCAGCAGGGTGTTGTCGGGGCGCTGGGCGCGGATCGCCTTGACCAGGGTGGCCAGCTGCGCCAGGCCGCCGACGCGGCCGTATTCCGCCGCCAGGCGGGCGAAGTCCACGCTGGTGAAGGCATAGGCCTCGGGCGTGCCGGGCTGGATGCCGAAACTCTTCAGGAAGGCGTTGCCGGTGATGTGGGGCGGCAGGCCGTTGACCTCGCCGACCCCCAGGTTGACCGACGGCTCGCGGAAGTAAAGCGGCACCAGCTGGGCGTGGATGTCGGTGAAGTTCAGCAGCGTCACCTGACCCACCGGCTTGAACGACAGCAGGTCGTTCTGGGTGATGGCCTGGGCGGCGGCGGCGCGGGACAGGGTGCCCGGCGCGGCGCCGATCAGGGCGGCGGTGGCGGCGGTGACCTGCAGGAAGTCGCGGCGTGACAGCATGGATCTATCCCTTGGACGCGGATCAGGGTGAACGGATTCCGGGCCCCTTTGCGGGGACCTGGTTGCGGGCCGGAATCCGGAAATCGGGCAAAAAAACGGGGCGGCATCGGCGGATGCCGGCATGCCGCCCCGGGACAGGGGGGCCGGACCGGAGCCCGGCCTCCGTGTTCAGCCGCCTACTTGCGGACCGAGGGGCCCTCGACCGGCAGGTTGGCGCCGCGCTGGGCCAGGTAGGTTTCCAGCGCCAGGTATTCGTCCGAACCGTAGGCATAGGGCTCGGCGCGGATGTTGTTGTTGCAGCCGCGGAACCGGCGATGCAGCGAGCCCAGCTTCTGCCACTTCAGGCGATAGGTGGGGAAGCCGTTGGTCTGGCCCTGGCTCAGGGTCTCGGCGCGGATCAGGTTGCCCGGGTTCTGCTCGTGGCAGTGGGCGCAGGACAGGTCCAGCAGGCCGCGCCGCTGGTAGTAGAACTGTTCGCCCTTCTTGGACCAGGCTTCCATGTCGCCGTCCTTCAGGCTGACGTGGATCGGCTTGCCGCGGCCGACGGACTTGATGTAGGCGGTCATGCCCAGCAGTTCGTCGGATTCATACTTCCACGGCTTGGCCTTCATGTTCTCGGCGCGGCACTTGTTGATCCGCAGCTCGACGTTCATGGGCTTCTTGGTGGCCGGATCCCACACGGGGTAGGTGGAACCCACATTGGCCATGGTGTCGGCGGCGTTGCCGTGGCAGCTTTCGCACGACTTGCCGGCCTCGCCGTCCACCGTGCCCCACTGCTCCTCGCCGATGTCCACCCACAGGAACGACGGGTTCTGGATGTCGTCCGTCTGCATCTCGCGGGTTTCCGAAATGGCGTAGCTGAAGCCGGAACGGACGGCGGAGGTGGTGCTGGCCTTGTCGATGGCCTTCATCTCGGCGGCGGTGGCCGACAGCCCGAAGGCCATCAGGCCGGCAGCCGCCACGCCCATTAGGGTGCGTTTCATAACGTGATCCCTCCCAGAATCATTGTTCGGCGTCAGGACACCGTGATTTTTTCAGTGGCGGTGACCGTCTTGCCGTCGTCATCGCTCCAGGCAAACTCGAAGGTGCCGCTCTCGGTGGCCCGGGCCGAAAACGCGAAGTAGGGGTTCGCGGCCACGGAGGGGAACAGCTCGGCGCTCAGGATCTCGGTCCCGTTGAACGAGCAGACGAACTTGTTGATGATGTTGCGCGGGATGACGTTGCCGTTCTTGTCCTTGCGCGTCCCGGTCTCCATCTTGTGGGAGATCAGGGTCTTGATCTGGATGATGTCGCCCTTGGCGGCCTTCTTCGGCACCTTGACGCGGGGTTTCGCTGACATTTTGTGTCCCTCCTCTGCCTCAGCCGCCGCAGCCGCCGATGGTCACCTTCACCTGTTTCGTGCCCGTGTAGACGGACCCGTCGCTCATCACCGCCGCGGCGATCACGTTCTGCGTCTTGCTCAGGCGCACGCGGGTGGCGATTTCCGCCTTGCCGGCGTTCGGCGAGAGGACGAACGAGATCATCTCGGGCGTCGGGTTGCCGTCCGCCACCACGTGGATGGCCTTGACGTAGTCGCCGTCGGTCATGGGGCTGTCGACGGTAATGGTCACCGGCACCGTGCGGCCGTTTTCGGCGATTTCCGGCAGCTTCAGGTCAACCTTGCCTTCCTTCGCCGTGGCCCCGCCCAGGTGCTTGGCCAGGGACTTGGCGGCCGTTTCCGGGGTCGCCTGGGCCTCGCGCACCGTCAGGCCGGCACCGGCCACGGCCAGGGCACCCAGGCCGGCGCCCTTCAGCACCGCGCGGCGGCCCAGCCCGTTCTTGTCTTTCGTTCGCATGACGTTTTCTCCTTAGGATCGGGTCCTTAGTTGGAATAGGAGCCCTTGAGCGTGAGCATGTAGGCAACGACGTCCTCGACCTCCTGGGCCGACAGGATGGTCTTGCCCTGCCACTTCTTGGCCACCCGGTGCAGGCCTTCCAGCTTGTAGAAGGACGGCATGGCGGTTTCCGGGTTGATGACCTTGGGGTCGACGATCCGCATGCGGATCTCGCCGGCCGACATGCGGCTGCCCACGTCGTCCAGAACCGGCCCCACCTCGCCGTGGAACTGCTCTTCGGGGATTTCGGGAATGGAATGGCAGGCCAGGCAGTTGCCCTTCTGCCGGTTGATCACCGCGGCGCGGCCCCGCACCGGATCGCCCTTGGTCAGCGATTCGGGAATGCTGGGATGTTCGACCACCGTGTATTTCACCAGACCGGCCGCCTGGACCTGTGTCCCGGCGGCGGCCATCAGGGCGATGCCGAGCGCGGCACCGAAAATGGATCTCACCTTCATCGTCCCTCCCAAATGGACTGCGGCCCGTGGTTCGCCAGAATCGTTGTTCGGCGTCAGGCCTGTGTGTGATTGGACCGAAAAGTCTAAACCGTCCCGGTTGAATCCGGTCTTTGTTTCTTTGTATTAGCAAAATGTAACATTAACGATGTCTCACAACCCATGCAACCCCTTCTATGGGGTAGGACATGGGTGGGGGTCACAATCTGTCAAAATCCCCCTAACACCAGAATTTATAAAAAGAAATCTCCGGTCGATGGTGTACAAATAATGCCCGCGATAAACCCGCACCGCCGTAGGGGTATTCCCCCATGGCGGCCGCCCGCCGCCCGGGCGGAAGGCCGGCTAGTCCCGCTCCAGCAGGGCCGCCACGGCGCCGCCCAGGGACCCGGTTTCCAGGAACTTCAGGCCCAGCAGGCCGCCCAGCAGGATGGCCAGCAGGGCGATCACCGACCCCGCCGCCAGGGTGGACAGGCCGGTGATTCCCTGGCCCACGGTGCAGCCCAGGGCCAGCACGCCGCCGACGCCCATGATGGCCGCGCCGCCCATGTGGCGCAGCATGTCCTCGGTGTTGCCGAAGGCCTCCACGTGGAACGACCGGGTGACCAGGGCGGTGAGGAACGAGCCCACCACCACGCCGCCCACGGCGGCGATGCCGAAGTTGATGGAGGCGCCCGAGAAGGTCATCAGGTACTGCAGGCTGTTGCCCACGGGGGCGACGAAGGTGAACGATTCCACGGGCGCCGGCTCGAAGTCGTCGAAGCCCAGCACGCCGGTGATCCACCAGCCGCCGACGACCACCGCGCCCACCCCCAGGCCGCCCAGGATGTTGTGGCCCGAGGCGCGGAAGTCCCGGTCCTTGAAGCAGAAGGCCAGCAGGGCCAGCCCCACCACGGCGGCCAGAACCAGGGTGGCCTGTTCGGTTTCCAGGCCCGTCAGGCGGCCCAGCATCTCGCCCAGGCCCTGGCTTTCCAGCTCGGCGGTGTCGGCCAGCGACACGTTGGCCCAGGTTTCCATTTCCACCCGGGCCAGGCCGATCAGGCCACGCAGGGTCATGTAGGCGAACACCCCCATGACCAGCAGCACCACCACGGACTTCAGGTTGCCGCCGCCCACCCGCACCAGGTTCTTGTTGGCGCAGCCGCCGGCCAGGGTCATGCCGAAGCCGAACATCAGGCCGCCCAGGATGGCCCCCAGCCAGCCCAGGTTGGGGGTCAGGTAGATGGCCTGGCTCAGGTCCAGCAGGCCCGCCGCGCTCAGCCCCTGGGTGCCCAGGATGGCCACGGCCATGGCCAGCAGCCAGGCCCGGAAGCGCCGGTAGTCGCCCATGAACACGATGTCCGACAGGGACCCCATGGTGCAGAAGTTGGTGGCGTTGGCGATGGCGCCGAACACCAGACCGGCGATGAAGCCGGCCCCCGCCACCAGATGGGTAACGGTAAGTTCCTCCATGGCGTGCCTCCCTGGAGCGTTTTCTGGCCCGGAGCGATTCCTGGTCTGGGGCGCGTCCTGGACTGTTTCCCGGGCGGCGTTCGCGGTCCCGTCCGTCGGGGGGTGTCTGAAACAAGGTTGCGCGACACACCGCCGCCTGTTGGCAATATGTACTACCATGATCCCCTGGACGTGCGTTAGATTTTCCGTATATTAGGGAAGCCTAATCCCAGAAGGCCAAGCCGGGCGCGCTGTTGGGCGACCCCCAAAGGCCCGACCGTCCGGGAGGCCAACCGATCCGGGGCGCCCCCCGGTAACCCTGTTTTTACGGAGAGCGTCCATGAGCGAAGGCGGCAATTCCAAGAAGATGTGCATCATCGTCACCAAGGGCACGCTGGACTGGGCCTACCCGCCCTTCATCCTGGCGACCACGGCGGCCAGCATGGACGTGGAGGTGAGCCTGTTCTTCACCTTCTACGGCCTGCAGCTGCTGAAGAAGGACGTGAGCCACCTGCAGATCTCCACCCTGGGCAACCCGGGCATGGAAATGCCCATCGGCGGCATGCACATGAAGATGCCCAACATGATCTCCATGCTGCCGGGCGTCGATGCCGCGGCCTCCACCATGATGCGCAACCTGATCAAGAAGAAGGGCGTGGCCTCCATCGAGGAACTGCGCGAGGCGGCGGTGGACCTGGAAGTGAAGATGATCGGCTGCCAGATGACCATGGACCTGTTCGAATGGAACAAGGACATGATGATCGACGGCATCGAGATCGGCGGCGCGGCCACCTACATGGAAATGGCCCAGGAAGCCGACATCAACCTGTTCATCTGATCGGCCTTCACCGCATCCGCGACGCCGCATCGACAACACGGAAACCATGCATGAAGCATTCCCTGCGCGCGCTGCCGCTGGCGGCGCTGGCCCTGTCCGCCCTCACGCTCACGCCCCTTGCCCAGGCCGCCGACCCGGCGGCCCTGAAGCAGGAGGCCGTGGCCAACATCAAGGCCTTCGGCGGCACCCTGAAGGGCGAACTGGTGGCGGCCATGAAGGCCGGCGGCCCGGTCAACGCCATCGGCGTGTGCAACGAAAAGGCGCCGGCCATCGCCGCCAGCCTGTCCTCGCCCCAAGGCTGGACCGTGGCCCGCACCAGCCTGAAGGTGCGCAACACGGGCAACACGCCCGACGCCTGGGAACAGGCCGTGCTGGCCCGGTTCGAGGAGCGCAAGGCGGCCGGCGAGGACCCCGACACCCTGGCCTTCGCCGAGGTGGTGGACCGCGACGGCCACAAGGAATACCGCTTCATGAAGGCCATCCCCACCGGCGAGGTCTGCCTGAAATGCCACGGCGCCGCCATCGACCCGGCGGTGGAGGCCAAGCTGAAGGTCCTGTACCCCGACGACAAGGCCCGGGGGTACGCGGTGGGCGACCTGCGGGGCGCCTTCACCCTGCGCAAGCCCGTGAACTGACCGGACGGATCCGTTACCCGTTTCAACAACCCCATCATCCACCCCATCATCATCAACCAACGCAAGTGAGAATGACCATGTCGACTCTGCTGGACACCAAAGGCCTGAACTGCCCGCTGCCGATCCTGAAGACCAAGAAGGCCATCAAGGACCTGAGCGCCGGCGACACCATCCAGGTGGAATCCACCGATCCCGGTTCGGTGAAGGACTTCGAGGCCTTCTGCCGCTCCACCGGCCACAAGCTGGTGGAAAGCCGCGAGGCCGACGGCGTCTACACCTACTTGATCGAAAAGTCCGCCTGACCCAGACTGGGTAGAGCCGACGGGTGGGCGCGCCGCCAAGGCGCCGCCCGCCCACCCGTCGGCCCGCCGCGCCGGCCCGCCGCCGGCGGGCCAACGCCACTGCCTTGGGGACGGGACGCCATGGGCCGTTTCCTGCCGCTGATCTGCTGCGTGCTGCTGTTGTGGGCCGTGCCGGCCCTTGCCGACGGGGCGTCCGACGACGCCGCCGGCGAGGCGGACGCGGCCACCAGCCAGCTTGTCATGTTCGAAAGCCCCGGCTGCGCCTGGTGCGCCGCCTGGAACCGCGACATCGGCGTGCTGTACCACAAGACCGACGAGGGCAAGCGCCTGCCGCTGCGCCGCGTCGACATCAGCGAGGACCGGCCCGACGACCTGGAACACCTGAAGGGCGTCATGTACACCCCCACCTTCGTCGTCATGCACAACGGCAAGGAGGTGGGGCGCATCACCGGATATCCGGGCAGTGAATTCTTCTGGCCCCTGCTGGGCGACCTGATCACCCGCATGGACCAGATGCCGCCGTCCGGCAGCTAGCCGCGCGGCCCGTGGGGAAACCGGCATCACCGAGAACGCCGGAAACCAAGAACGAACAGCAAAGGAGGGCGTGATGTTCAAGACCATCGCCGCGGCCGGGTCGGCCGCCATCCTGGCCGCCGTGGCCGCCGGGCTCGTGGGGCCGCTGGCCCCGGCCGCCCGCGCCAACGACGACGGGTTCGTCACCTACAAGGCGCTGACCGTGGACACGGCCCTGAAGGCCGCCACCGCCGCCATGGAATCCTGCCGCGGCGCCGGCTTCCAGGTCACCGTTGCCGTGGTCGACCGGGGCGGCAACCTGCAGGTGCTGCTGCGCGACCGCTTCGCCGGGCCCCTGACCCCCGACACGGCCCGCGGCAAGGCCCGCACGGCCGTCAGCTTCCGCACCGACACCCTGGATCTGGTGTCCGTCACCGCCGCCGGCGCGCCCCAGTCGGGCGCCCGCCACATCCCCGGCGCCATCATGCTGGGCGGCGGCGTGGTGATCGAGTCCGCCGGCGCCATCGTCGGTGGCATGGGCGTGTCCGGCGCCCCCAGCGGACCCAACGACCACGCCTGCGCCAAGGCGGGCCTGAACGCCATCGCCGACACCCTGGCGTTCTGATTCCGGGTGATTGCCGTCCCCCCGCGCGAGCCGGCCGGGGCGCCCAGCCCCGGCCGTTGAGGGCGCGTCCATTTCAGGATCGTATTCCGCGAATGCGGATTATCCGCTACACTCTGTCCCAGCCAGGGGCCTGAAACGGCTGTGGGTGCCGCCTCGGCGCGCCCGGCGAACCGACAGAAGGACGGCATGAGCGAAACGCGCGCGACACGGGCGGTCGAACCCGAAGGAGTTCCCTCCACCGGCGTGTTCCCGGTCGCCTGGGGCCGCCGGCTGTTCGACACCAGCGTCCATTTCCTGGCCGCCTGCCGGGGCCCCATCCTGGTGTTCGTGAACCCGGCCGGCGCCCGCCTGCTGGGCCATGACGATCCGGCGGCCCTGGCGGGGCGGAGCTTCGCCGGCCTGGTGCACGGCGATGACCGGGCCGCCCTGGGCTCCGGCGACCGGCCGTACCCGGCCGACGGCACCGTGCACTCCGTGCGCCTGCTGGGCCGCGACGGGCGGGTCGTCCCCGTGGACCTGCGGGTCCGGGCCCACGACGCGGATTCGGGCCTGACCCTGGTCGAGGCCCGCGACGCCCGCCGGCGCCGGGCCGACGAACAGCGGCTGCGCCTGGCCGCCACGGTGATCGAGAACCTGGACGAGGCGGTGATCGTCACCGACGCCGACTTCCACGTCACCGACGTCAACCCCGCCTTCACCACCATCACCGGGCGCGAGGCCGCCGAGGTCCTGGGCCGGCAGCCGCCCTTCTACGTGCCGCTGGTGGCCAACGCGGCCCAGCACGCGGCCATGCGCGACGCCCTGGCCGGCGCCGGCCGCTGGGAAGGGGAGGTGTGGAACAAGCGCAAGGACGGCGAGCCCTATGCCGAGCGCCTGTCCGTCACCGCCATCACCGGCATCGACGGCACGGTGCGCCAGTACGTGTGCGTGGTCAGCGACGTGACCAAGCGCAAGCACGACGAGGAACGGATCCGCTACCAGGCCAACTACGACGGCCTGACCGGACTGCCCAACCGGACGCAGTTCCTGGCCCGCCTGGGCCGCGACCTGGCCCGCATGCGGCGCCTGGACCGGGGCCTGGCCCTGATGTTCCTGGACCTGGACGGCTTCAAGCTGGTCAACGACACCCTGGGTCACGACGTGGGCGACATGCTGCTGAAGGAAACCGGCGTGCGCCTGCTGGGCAGCGTGCGCGAGGGCGACACGGTGGCCCGCCTGGGCGGCGACGAGTTCACGGTGATCATGCCGGGCATCGCCGATACCCGCCACGCCTCCATCGTCGCCCAGCGCATCCTGGATGCCGTGGCCCGGCCCTACCTGCTGGCCGGGCACGAGGCCTTCGTGTCGGGCAGCATCGGCATCACCGTGTTCCCCGAGGACGGCGACGACCCCACCATCCTGCTGAAGAACGCCGACGCGGCCATGTACGAGGCCAAGGAGGCCGGCAAGGCGGTGTACAAGTACTACACCACCCGCATGAACGAGGAGGTGGCCGAGCGCCTGGTCATGAAGAACGGCCTGATCAAGGCCCTGGACCGGGACCAGTTCGTGCTCCACTACCAGCCCAAGATGGACCTGCCCACGGGCACCGTCACGGGGGTCGAGGCGCTGATGCGCTGGCGCCATCCGTCCCTGGGCCTGGTGCCGCCGGGCAAGTTCATTTCCATCCTGGAGGAAACGGGCCTGGTGGTGCCGGTGGGGGCCTGGGCCCTGCGCACGGCCTGCCGCCAGCATGCCACCTGGAAGGCGGCCGGCCTGGCGCCCATCCCGGTGGCCGTGAACCTGTCGGCCCGCCAGCTTCGCGAGCCCGACTTCACCGACGTGGTGGCCGGCATCCTGGCGGAAACGGGCGTCGACGCCACCGGCCTGCAGGTGGAGATCACCGAAAGCATGCTGATGACCGACAGCGCCACGGCGGTGGAAACCCTGGGCCGGCTGCACGACATGGGCATCGCCATCGCCATGGATGACTTCGGCACCGGCTATTCGTCGCTCAGCTACCTGAAGCGCTTCCCCATCGACACCATCAAGATCGACCGCTCCTTCGTGGCCGACATCACCAGCGACCCCGACGATGCGGAAATCATCAAGACCATCATTTCCATGGGCAAGACCCTGAACCGCAGGATCGTCGCCGAAGGCGTCGAGACGGAAGGGCAACTGGACCTGCTGCGCCAGTACAAGTGCGACGAGATGCAGGGCTACTTCCTCAGCCGGCCGCTGCCGGCCGAGGATGCCACCGGCTTCCTGATGGGGCTGAAGGGCGGCGTGGCGCTGGCGCCGCCGGGCGGGGCCAAAGGCGAGGGGGCCAAAGGCGAGGAGGCCTGAGGCCCCGAAGGGTCGCTCAGGCGACCCGCCACTGGCAGGTCAGGCCCAGGCCGCCGGCCGTGTTCTGGATGGCGGCCAGGCAGGAATCGGCGCGGGCCGCCGGCAGCCACACGGACATGTTGACCTCGTAGCGGTCGGTGCCGCCCTCGGTCAGGCGCACGGCGTCCAGCTTCACGATGTTGGCCTCGAACTCGCCCAGCACCTCGCACAGGCGGGCGATCAGGCCGGGGCGGTCGCCGCCGGCCACCTGGATCACGTGGGTGGTGGCGCCGGTGGGGGCGCGCTCCTTGGGCAGGGCGAAGGCGGTGACCACGATGTCGGCGCCCTCCAGTTCGGGCAGGGCGGCCAGGGCACCGCGCACCGCCTCGGGCGCCACGTCGTCCAGCATGTCGCACACGGTGGTGAACTCGGCACCGCCGCCCAGCAGGGTGAACGAGGTGTCGCTCAGGTTGCCGCCCAGGTCGAACAGCGTGCCGGCCGCCGCGGCGACCAGGCCGACCCGGTCGGATCCGATGATGGAGATGAGAAGGGTCGTGGACATGCGCCGCCGTTTCCGCTTTCGTTAATACTTGCCGCCCATACTAGGCCAGTTTCCGGGGTGGCGAAACGGAGATCACGGACCCGATGGCCAAGATCCGAGCGTCCCGGCCGGCCCCAGGGGCTGGCGCGGAAAGGTATCCGCCGCCGCCGGCCCCGACCCCGCGGCTGGCGCCCCGGCGGGCCCGGCGGGGCGGCCTGATCCTGGCCCCGGGGCTGGCCCTGGGGCTGCTGTTTTCCGCCGATGCCCAGGCCGCCACCTATCGCCATCCGGGCCTGGGCTATGTGCTGGACCTGCCCGACAACGCCCAGACCCACACCGCCCCGCCCCGGGGCGACCTGGTGGTGCAGACCGCCAACGGATTCGTGCTGAAGATCCAGACGGCGCCCATCAGCCGCCAGCGCAACCTGCCCGACATGATGGCGCGCCTGGAAGCCAGCTACCTGGGCCCCGGCCGCACCTGGGCCCGGCGCCTGGACACCCGCAGCGCCAAGGTGGCCGGCCTGGTGGGCCTGCAGTCGGTCTACGAGGGGGCCGACGGCCGGGCCCGCGTGGTGCTGTTGCGCGGCGCCGAGCTGGACTACGTGCTGATGTTCTTCGCCCCGGCCGACCGGTTCGGCACCCTGGAGCCGGCCTTCGACCACATCCTGGACTCGTTCCGGCCGCGCGCCCTGGCAGCCCCCGACGTGCCGCCTCAGGCCCCGGCGCCCAAGGCACCGCCGGCCGCGCCGCCGTCGCCTCCGCCGGCGCAGGCGCAAGGGGCCGGACCCGCCCCCAAGGCAGCGCCAATGGCCGCCCCCATGGCCGCCCCCATGGCCGCCCCCATGGCCGCCCCCCGGGGCCTGCGCCGCTACGACAACCCCCGCTACGGCTATGCCATCGACCTGCCCGCCGACTGGGTGGATGCCGAGGCCGGGCCCTTCCACGTGCTGTTCAGCGGCCCGCAGGGGCAGTCGTCCTATTTCGCCACCGTATCCATCCAGAACGTGCAGCCGGAAGGAGTGGGCGGCCCCGGGCAGGCGTCGGAGATGGTCTACTTCAGCCTGAAGCGCGAGCTGGCCGGGGCCATGCAGGACATCCGATATGTGGCCGAGCGGCCCATCCTGTACGAACGCGACGGCCTGCGCCTGGAAGGCCGGCAGTTCCTGGTGTCGTATCTGAAGGGAAGCCAGGCGTTTTCCCAGTGGACCGTCGTCCTGCCGCGGCCGTCCGGAACCGTGGCGCACATCTGGTCCTACACGGCCCCGGCGCCGCAGTTCGACGAATACAGAAGTATTGCGGCGGGGATGTTAAAATCCTGGACGATCAAGGGGCATTGAGGATAGAAAGCCACGTTGCTCCAAGGACTTGGAGTTGAACTTGTTGGATATGCGACCGGTCTGGGGGGATCGGTATCGAGTGGGGACGTGAAGGCGGCCGTGATCTGGCGGACGCCACAGAGTGGAACGGGATGCGAAGCGGTGTTGAATCGGGGTGACATCCGCTGTTGGCCCGCCGACCCTCGGCATGACGGCATGGCCCCCGGCGCGTGGGGCCGGGCCGGTCGTGGCGGGGGAGGCGCGCCATGAACGGGCCGGACCAGCGGCCCGCGAACGGCCGCGTCAAGCTGGGCGCCCTTTCGTACATGCCGGGCGGCATGTTCGACCTGATCGGGGCCTCGGTGTTCATCAACATCCTGTCCCTGGCCATGCCCCTGGCCCTGCTGCAGGTCTATGACCGCATCCTGCCCAACACGGCGCAAAGCACCCTGATGCTGCTGGTCATGGGGGTGGCCACGGCGCTGATCCTGGAAGCCTTCCTGCGCACCGGGCGGGCCTACGTGAGCGGCTGGATGGGCGCCCGGTTCGAGCATCTGGCCAGTTGCAGCGCCATCGAACGCCTGCTCACCGCCTCGATCAACGATTTCGAGCGGCAGGGCTCGGGCGTCCACCTGGAACGGTTCAACGCCTTGAACCAGCTGAAGGAATTCTATGCCGGGCAGGCCCTGCAGGTGCTCTGCGACCTGCCCTTCGCGGTGCTGTACCTGGCGGCCATCGGCTATCTGGCCGGCGAGCTGGTGCTGGTGCCCATTGCCCTGATCGTGCTGTTCACCCTGTCGGCCCTGGTCATCGGGTTCCTGCTGCGCCGCTCCCTGGCCACCCGCATGGCGGCCGACGACCGGCGGTTCAACTTCATCATCGAGGTCCTGGGCGGCATCCACACGGTCAAGGGCCTGGCCATGGAGAACCAGATGCTCAGGCGCTACGAGCGCCTGCAGGAAACCTGCGCCGCGGCCGACCACAAGGTGGCGCTGCACAGTTCCTCGGCCCTGTCCGTGGGGGCGCTGTTTTCCCAGCTGACCCTGTTCGCCGTGGTCGGCCTGGGCTCGACCCTGGTCATCGACGGCCTGCTGACCATCGGCGGCCTGGCCGCCTGCACCATGCTGGCCGGCCGCTCCATGCAGCCCATGCAGCGGGCGGTGGGCATCTGGGCCCGGTTCCAGACCATCCGCCTGGCCCGCGAGCGCCTGCGCCAGATCTTCGAGATGCCCGTCGAGGCCGAACCGGGCCTGCCCCAGATGCCGCCCCTGCAGGGGGCGCTGACCCTGGACAACGTGGTGTTCCGCTATGCCGAGAACGCGCCGAGGATCATCGAGGGCGCGTCCATCCACATCGAGGCCGGGCAGACCGTGGGCATCGCCGGCGGCAACGCCAGCGGCAAGACCACGCTGCTGTACCTGATGATGGGCGCCCTGCGCCCGGAAGCGGGCACGGTGAAGGCCGACGGCCAGGACCTGCGCGACTTCGACCCCGCCAGCGTGCGCCACCGCATCGCCTATCTGCCCCAGCACGGCGTGCTGTTCAACGGTACCCTGCTGGAAAACATCACCATGTTCCGGCCCCACCTGGCGGCCGACGCCATGGAGGTGGCCAGCGTGCTGGGCCTGGACCAGGCCGTGGCCCAGATGCCCATGGGCTATGAGACCAAGGTGGGCTACGGGGCCCATGATTCCCTGCCGCGCGGCATCAAGCAGCGCATCGCCATCGCCCGGGCCCTGGTGGACCGGCCCCAGGTGCTGCTGTTCGACGAGGCCAACACGGCCATCGACGGCCCCGGCGACGCCATCCTGCGCAAGCTGCTGGAGGACCTGAACGGCCGGGTCACCATCGTGCTGATCACCCACCGGCCGTCGCTGCTGAAGCTGGCCGACCGGGTGTTCGACCTTGAGGACGGCCGCCTCTATCCCCGCGACGGCGGCGACGCCTCGCCGGAAAGCGTGCTCCTGGACCTGGGGGTGACGCTGTGACCGACGCCTTTTCCCATGTGGTGCCGCGCATGGACGATGCCGCCCGGCGCCTGTCCATGGGCAGCGACCTGGGCGGCCAGGCCTGGGGCGCCCTGTCGTCGCTGCGCTCGAAGACCGACCTGTCGGCCTGCCTGCTGCCGCTGCTGGAGGCCCTGAACTGGCGCGGCCACCCGCGCCACGTGGCCGAATCCCTGCCGCACTTCGTGGATACCCTGGACATCACGGCGTTCCGCAACGTGATGGCGCAGCTCAACTTCTCCAGCCGCCCGGTGCCGCTCAGGGTGCGCGAGATCGATCCGCGCCTGATGCCCTGCCTGTTCCTGCCCCACGGGGGCGACGCCCAGGTGATGCTGAACTACAACGGCGGCACCCTGAACGTGTTCGATGGCGGCACCAGCACCTACACCACCTTCGACGAACGGGCCAACCCCAAGGGCGTGGCCTACTTCTTTTCCGTCACCGAGCCGGAGGAGGACCAGGGCGCCCAGCGCAAGAAGGCCGGCTGGTTCTCCACCGTCAGCGACCGCTTCCGCCCGCTGCTGTACCAGATCCTGGTCATCACCCTGGTGCTGAACGTGCTGGCCCTGTCCACGCCGCTGTTCGTCATGGCGGTCTATGACCGGGTGATCGCCACCGGGTCCCTGGAAACCCTGTCCTACTTCGCCGTGGGGGTGGGCATCGCCGTCACCTGCGACCTGGTGCTCAGGTCCATCCGGGCGCGCATCCTGGCCTTCATCGGCGCGCGCCTGGACAACCTGATCGGCAACGCCGTGTTCCAGAAGATCCTGTACCTGCCGCCGGCCTTCACCGAACGGGCCACGGTGGGCGCCCAGGTGGCGCGCCTGAAGGACTTCGAGACGGTGCGCGAGTTCTTCACCGGGCCCATGGCCCTGGTGTTCTTCGAACTGCCCTTCGTGCTGCTGTTCGTGGTGGTCATCGCCCTGCTGGGCGGCCCCGTGGCCTTCGTGCCGCTGATCATGATCGCGCTCTTTGCCCTGACCGGGGTGATCATGTCGCCGTTCGTGCGCAACGCCGTGTCGCGCTCGGCCCGCACCTCGTCGAAGCGCCAGGAGCTGGTGGTCGAGACTTTGTCCCACATGCGCGCCGTGCGCTATTGCGGGGCCGAACGCACCTGGATGGGCCGCTACCGCGACCTGTCGGCCAGCGCCGCCCTGGCCAACTTCAAGACGGCCCAGATGTCGGCCCTGGTCAACAACATCTCCCATGTGCTGATGGTCGGCTCGGGCGTTTCCACCATTGCCTTCGGCGTGTTCCGGGTGTTCGACGGCGACATGACCATCGGTGCCCTGGTGGCCTGCATGATCCTGGTGTGGCGGGTACTGGCGCCCCTGCAGACCGGCTTCCTGACGCTGACCAAGCTGACCCAGGTGCGCTCGTCCATCAACCAGATCAACAACCTGATGAACATCGCCGCCGAGCGCGATCCGTCGCGCATGGTCACGCCGCTGAAGAAGATGAGCGGCTGGGTGACCTTCAACCGGGTGTCCCTGCGCTACAGCGCCGAGGCCGACCCGGCCCTGGTGGGCGTCAGCTTCGAGGCCCGGCCCGGCGAGATCATCGCCGTGGTGGGGGCCAACGGGTCGGGCAAGTCCACGGTGATGAAGCTGGTCGGCGGCATGTACCAGCCCCAGGCCGGCAGCGTGCGCATCGACAACATGGACATCCGCCAGATGGATCCCATCGAACTGCGCTACGCCGTGGGCTACGTGCCCCAGAACTGCGAGTTCTTCTATGGCACCATCGCCCAGAACCTGCGCCTGGCCCAGCCCCTGGCCACCGACGCCGACCTGCGCTGGGCGGCCGAGCTGGCCGGCCTGCTGGACGACATCCTGGCCATGCCCGACGGCTTCGAGACGCGCATCGGCGACACCCGGTCGCAGTTCCTGCCCACCAGCTTCCAGCAGCGCCTGAACCTGGCCCGGGGCTACCTGAAGCGGGCCCCGGTGATGCTGTTCGACGAACCGGGCAACGGCCTGGACTTCGAGGGCGACCAGGCCTTCATGCGGGCCCTGGAGCAGATGCGCGGCAACACCACCGTGTTCATCGTCACCCACCGCCCCAGCCACCTGCGCCTGGTCGACAAGATCGTGTGGCTGGACGCCGGCCAGGTCCGCGCCTTCGGGCCGGCCGAGGAGGTGAAGAAGCGCATGCCGAAGGAGTTCCTGTGATGAGCCCCGACGATCGTCAGGTCGCCCCCGCCGGCGCGCCGCCGCCCCCGCCCAGCGCCCCCGCCGAGCCGGTGAAGATCCGCCGCGGCGGCCGCCAGGCCCGCTACCTGGCCCATTCGGTGATCCTGGAGGAAGCCGGCAGTTCGGGCCTGATCCGCCTGGCCATGTTCACCATCAGCATGGTGGTGGTGGCCTTCCTGGTGTGGGCGTCGCTGACCCAGGTGGACGAGGTGGCCGGCACCTTCGGCGAGGTGGTGCCCACGGGCCGGGTGCAGATGGTGCAGCACCTGGAAGGCGGCATCATTTCCGACCTGCTGGTGGAAGACGGCGACATCGTCGACGCCGGCCAGGTGCTGATCAAGCTGGAGGCCGCCGGCGCCCAGGCGGAACTGGAGCAAATGAAGGCCAAGCAGGCGGGCCTGATGCTGAAGGCCGAGCGCCTGCGGGCCTTCGCTTCGGACCGCGAGCCCGACTTCTCGGTGGCCGGCCTGGAATACCGCGACCTGGCCGAGGACCAGCGCTCCATCTACGAGGTCCAGGTGTCGGGCCGCGACAACCGGGCCCAGGTGCTGAAGGACCAGGTGGCCCAGCGCTCGGCCGAGATCCGCTCCATCAACGAGCGGGAAGGGACCCTGCGCAAGCAGCTCAAGCTGCTGGACGAGCAGCTTCAGGTGCGCGAGAAGCTGTACAAGAAGGGCCTGTCGTCGAAGATCCTGTACCTGGACGCCCAGCGCCAGGTGAACCAGACCCAGGGCGACATCAACAACCTGTCCGCCGAGCGCCAGCGCACCAACAAGGCCCTGGCCGAGGCCAAGAGCCGCCTGGCCGAACTTGACACCAACCTGCGCGAAACCGCCCTGGCGGAAATGGGCGGGGTGTCCACGGAACTGGCCCAGGTGCGCGAGACCATGACCAAGCTGCAGGACCGGGTGCGGCGCCTGGAAATCCGCGCCCCCGTGCGCGGCATCATCAAGGGCCTGGCGGCCCACACGGTGGGTGGCGTCATCGGCCCCGGCGGCCTGCTGCTGGAGATCGTGCCCCTGGACAAGGAGCTGATCGTCGAGACCCGCATCAACACCCGCGACGTGGGCCACATCACGGTGGGCCAGCCGGTGACGGTGAAGGTGGTGACCTACGACTACGCCCGCTACGGCGGCATTTCGGGCGTGCTGGAGGAGATTTCCGCCTCCACCTACGTGGACGAGCAGGGGGCACCCTTCTACAAGGGCGTCGTCAGCCTGGACCGCGCCTACGTGGGCTACGATCCGGAAAAGAACCGCCTGCTGCCGGGCATGACCGTGCAGGCGGACATCAACACCGGCACCAAGACCCTGCTGCAGTACCTGTTGAAGCCGGTCTATTCGTCCATCAACGCCGCCTTCCGCGAGCGCTGAGGCGCGCCGCCTCAGGGCTTCCGCGGGGCGGGCGCCGGGTCCCGCAGCATCTTGCGCGACAGGCGGATGACCCGCAGGGTTTCCGACCACAGACCCAGGCCGTCCAGGTCCTCGGGCGCGAACCAGGCCACGGCCTCGGCGTCGCCGCCGGGGTGGGCCTCGCCGGACGCCGCCGTGGCCACCAGGTCGATCAGGGTGTAATGGAACCGCACCCGCCCTTCGGGGTCGCGGCGCACGGAATCCACCACGTCCACCAGGCCCCGCAGGCGCACGTCCAGGCCCGTTTCCTCGCGGGCCTCGCGGTGCGCCGCCTGGGCCACGGTCTCGCCCAGTTCCTGGGCCCCGCCGGGCAGGCTCCAGGTGCCGCGTCCCGGTTCCTTGCCGCGACGGATCAGCAGCACCCGGCCGTCCCGCCAGATGACGATGCCGACGCCCACGTAGGGCCGGTCGGGATAGGAACGGGGCATGGTCGGGGAACTCCGGTGGGGGCTGGGACGTTACGACTTCACCCTGGCGATGGCCGGCGGTCCGTGTCAAGCTGGTGGCACGGCCCCAGAAAGGAGCAGGCATGCGGCGCAATGACCAAATCCTGGACCGCAAGGGCTTCCAGCCCGGCGAAGTGATCTTCCGCGAGGGCGAGCGCGCCAGCGTCGCCTACGTGGTGCAGACCGGCAAGGTGGCCATCGTCAAGAACCTGGGGTCCAAGGACGGCTCCGAAAAGATCCTGGGCGCGGTGGCCCAGGGCGGCATCTTCGGCGAGATGGCCCTGGTGGACGATGCCGTGCGCATGGCCTCGGCCAAGGCCATGGAGGCCACCACGGTGATCGTGGTGTCCCGCGCCACCTTCGCCCGCAAGCTGGACAAGGCGGACCCGTTCCTGCGGGCCCTGCTGTCCATCCTGTCCAACCGCATCCGGTCGCTGACCCGCAACCCGGCACCGCCGCCCGAGCCCGAGGCGGTGGCCGAGGAGGAGCTGGTGGGCGAGGCGCCCCCCGAGCTTCCCGAGTTCGAGGACGACGACGGCCGGGGATCCTGAGCCGGCCAACCCAAGGGGACTTTCGCCGGCCGGCGCTTCATCGTAGATTGGGGTCGAGGACCGCCGGGGCGCCTCCCGGCGGGATCGGATCCGGCCGGGAATGTTTGACAGCTTCGATCTGCGCGACGTCGACACGGGCGACGTTACCCTGCGGGTGCGCACGGGTGGCGACGGCCCGCCGTTGCTGCTGCTGCACGGCTATCCCCAGACCCATGCCATGTGGCACAAGGTGGCGCCGGCCCTGGCCGAACGGTTCACCGTGGTGGCGCCGGACCTGCGGGGCTATGGCGACAGCGCCAAGCCGCCGTCCGACGACACCCACGCCGCCTATGCCAAGCGCGCCATGGCCGCCGACGTGGTCCGCCTGATGACTCTGCTGGGCCACGACCGGTTCCAGGTGGCGGGCCATGATCGGGGCGGGCGGGTGACCCACCGGCTGCTGCTGGACCACCCCGAGCGGGTGCACCGGGCCGCGGTGCTGGACATCATCCCCACCCACAAGCTGTTCGCCACGGTGAACCAGGCCGTGGCCACCGGCTATTACCACTGGTTCTTCCTGATTCAGGGCGGCGGCCTGCCGGAACGCTTGATCGGGGCGGCCCCGGAAGACTATCTCATGCACAAGCTCGGTCAGTGGAGCGCCGGGCGGGGTGGTTTTTCCGACGCGGCGGTGGCCGAATACCGGCGCTGCTTCGCCGATCCGGCGACCATCCACGCCAGTTGCGAGGATTACCGCGCCGCCGCCACCATCGACCTGGTCCATGACGAGGCGGACATGGACCGGACCATCACCTGCCCCCTGCTGGTGCTGTGGGGCGCCGAGGGCCTCATGGCGCGTAGCTACGACGTGCTGGAAACCTGGCGCGAAAGGGCCCAAGACGTGCGCGGCCACGCCCTGCCGTGCGGCCACTTCCTGCCCGAGGAAGCGCCGCAGGAAACCCTGGACGCCTTTCAGGCGTTCTTTGATTCGGACCCGTAGAGCGGAGCCCGCCACGCATGGCCGACGATGACCTGAAGATCGACAACGAAGCCCCGCCGCCGTCCGACGACAAGGACGAGGATGGCAAGCGCGTACGCCCCCTCAGCTTCGCCACCCGCATGCGCAACTACCTGCTGGCCGGCATCCTGATCACGGCGCCGATCTCGATCACGTTCTACCTGGCGTGGCTGATCATCACCTTCATCGACGCCCGGGTCACGCCGCTGATCCCCATCAAGTACAACCCGGAAACCTACCTGCCGTTCGCCGTGCCGGGCCTGGGGGTGGTGGTCATCGTCCTGGTGCTGATCATCATCGGCGCGCTGAGCTTCGGCTTCGTGGGGCGGCTGTATCGCCGGGTGATCGAGCGCCTGCTCAGCGGCATGCCGGTGATCCGGTCCATCTACGGCGCCGTGAAGCAGATCCTGGAAACGGTGCTGGCCCAGCAGTCCAACGCCTTCCGCCAGGCGGTGCTGGTGGAATATCCGCGCCGCGGCCTGTGGGCCATCGCCTTCGTCACCGGCCGCACGGAAGGCGAGGTGCAGAACCTGACCGAGGAAGAGGTCATCAACATCTTCCTGCCCACCACGCCCAACCCCACGTCCGGCTTCCTGCTGTTCGTGCCGCGCCGGGACCTGATCCCGCTGAGCATGACGGTGGAGGAGGCCATCAAGATGGTCATTTCCGGCGGCATCGTGACCCCGGCCGACCACCGCACACCCCAGGAGCAGTCCGTGCCCAAGGTGTCGGCCGCCACCTACGAGGAGGTGGACATCCTGCGGGAACGGGACAGCGCCCCGGTGCTGGTGGCCAAGCCCGTGAACGAAACGCCGCGGGATCCGGAACCGGTGAAGAAGAAGAAAGAAGAGGCCTAGGCCGCCCCCGCGCCGCCCTTGATTCCGCCTTTCTCTACCGCTGTTCCCGCTTCTCCACCGTCGTTCCCGCTTCTCCACCGTCGTTCCCGCTTCTCCACCGTCGTTCCCGCTTCTCCACCGTCGTTCCCGCGAAGGCGGGAACCCATGGGTGTGGGGATACGGCACGGCCTTTCCAGCAAATCGTGTCGGCCGTCGGATAGGGCGTTGGGCTCCCGCCTTC